>CAMVNL010000008.1 GCA_947168785.1 uncultured Clostridia bacterium
GACCACGCCGGGGACCACCCGCTCCCGGTCGCTGCGGATGGCCATCACGCCGTTGTCGCACTGCCTCGCCAGCGTTTCCCTCTTTTTGAAGACCGGCTCATACCGGAAGGGCAGCGCCGTTTCCGCTTTTCCCTTTTTCCGTTTTTTCAGCCGCAGCACCAGCGTCATGCCGGGGGCAAGTAGCGCTTGCGGCACGTAAAAGACGTGGGTCTTGCGGTCGTAGGGCTCTTCTATGTTGAACGCGTCGGCAAAGACCTCCCCCGCCGCCTCCAGCGAGACGGCGTAGCAGGGCTTGTCCGTCTGCGCGACAAGCTTGACGGACGTTTCCGTTTTCAGATACGTAATTGACGTGAGCTTCATGATGATCCCCTCCGGTTTCAGTATATCACGGATTATTTTGATTGTACAGAAGGTTTTTGCCGACTTTTCTCTTGCAATCGGGCGGCGGTTGGCATATAATTTTTGATAGAAACAGTCGAAAAACCGTTTCATATTATTCTGCATTTTTTCGGAGAAGAAAGCAATGAAAACAATCAAAGCGGCCATTATCGGCTACGGCGGGATGGGCGGCTGGCACGCCGACCGCATCCGCGAAATGGAAAAATTCGAACTGGCGGGCGTATGGGACATCGACCCCGCCCGGCTGGAGCTGGCGGAAAGCCGCGGCATCCACGCCTACGGCTCGCTGGAGGAGCTGCTGAGCGACGAAGAGGTGGAGCTGGTCACCATCGCCACCTGGAACGACGTACATAAGCCTTTGGCCATCCAGGCCATGCGGGCGGGCAAGAACGTGATCTCCGAAAAGCCCGTCACCATGACGTCGGAGGACCTGGACGACATGATCGCCGTGGCGAAGGAGACGGGCAAGCTCTTTACCGTGCACCAGAACCGCCGCTGGGACGACGACTACCTGACCATGAAGAACGTGGTGGACAAAAACGTGCTGGGCAAGGTGTTCCGCATTGAATCCCGCGTGCAGGGCTCAAGGGGCATCCCCGGCGACTGGCGCAAGGAAAAGGGCCACGGCGGCGGCATGGTGCTGGACTGGGGCGTCCATTTGCTGGACCAGGCGCTGACCCTTTGCGACGACGACAAGCTTGAGAGCGTGTGGGCCCACGTGACCCACATCACCAACGACGAGTGCGACGACGGCTTCTACACCGAGCTGCAGTTCAAGAGCGGCCTGCGCTACATGGTGGAGGTCACCACCAACAACTTTATCGAGCTGCCCCGCTGGTACATTCTCGGCGAGAACGGCACCACCGAAATCGACAACTGGGAGCTGGACGGCAAGACCGTGGTGGTACACGACTGGAGCAAGATCGACTCCGTCCCCGTGAAGGCCGGCACCGGCATCACCAAGACCATGGCGCCCCGCACGGACGAGACCATCCACGAGGAACCGCTGGAAAAGATCCACGGCCGCTGGACGCAGTATTACGACAATATCTACGACGTGATCCGCAGCGGCGCGGAGCAGATCGTCAGCCACCGGCAGATGCGCCGGTGCATCGCGCTGATCGAGGCCATCTTCGCCTCCGCGGAAAAGAACGAGGTCGTCCGCTTCGACGACCGTTATTACAGAGCGTAACCGCACATCCCCTGCCACACTTTCCGCGCGGCGGGGGATTTTTGTATGAGGAGGAACCGCCATGCTGTCAAAAATCATCACCGCGTTTTTTCTGCTGATCGCCTCGCTCCTTCGTCTGACGCCCGCGCCGGAGCCGAAATGCGAGGCGCTGGTCTCCGGCAGCTTTATCCAGCCATGGTACTGCGCCGACTGGGACGACGCCCGTTGGGATCAGGAAACCGCCTGGATGAAGGAGGCGGGGCTGGACACGCTGATTTTGCAGCGGACGGCGTATCTGGATGAAAACGGCGTGTGGACCGCGCATTACCCCTCCGAGCTTCCCGCCCTGCGCGGCGGCTGTCAGGGGGACGTCGTCGGCCGCGCCCTGAAAAGCTGCAAAAAGGCGGGGCTCCGGGTCTTCGTGGGGCTGGCGGATTTCAGCGGCTGGTGGAACGGCGCGGGGCTTTCCCCCGACTGGGAGACGGTCTGCGACGTGACGACGCAGATGCAGGAAGAGATCTGCCGCCTGTACGGGGACGACTACGGCGAGACGCTGTACGGCTGGTACTTCGCGCCGGAGATCACCAACAACCCCCTGATGAAAGCGAGCCTGCCCCGCATCATCGCGGGCTTCAACAAGGCGCTGGATCAGGCCACCGCCCTCGACCCCGCCATGCCCATGCTGATCAGCCCGTTTTATTCCGAATATATGGCGGTTCCGTCGGTGACGGCCACGCTGCCCATGTGGCAGATCTTTCTGAACGCGGCGCATTTGCGGGACGGGGATATCTTCTGCCCGCAGGACGCGGTCGGCGCGGCCTGGACGAGGGAAAAGAGTCTGGAAAAGGTGTGGCAGATGTACGCCGCCGCGGTGAGCAGCGCCAAGGCGGACGTGAAGCTGTGGGCCAACTGCGAGAACTTTATTTCCGCTCAGGCGGGAGGGCTCTTGCAGCCGCCCGCCAACGGGCTGACGGAGAACGTCCCCGCCCCCATGGACCGCTTTGCATGGCAGCTGGAGACCGCCAGCCGGTACGCGGAAAAGCTCGTGTGCTTTTCCATGAACCACTATTACAGCCCCTTTACCGACGAGGCAGCCTATGAAACGTATCTCAACTATGCCGCCGCAGTCGGCGGAGGCTGACGGAGCAGGCCGCAGCAGATCACCTTTTTGCGGCAGACGAAATACAGATCCCCGGACGATGACCGTCCGGGGATCTGCGCGCTTGCGGCGATGAAAACCGCCGTTGTTTTGTGATTGCTTCAATCAGCCGATATGGTTGTAGCTGTCGTTCATCAGGTTGACGGATTTGAAGAATTTGTGGGCAAAGATGAAGGGGCCGACGATGATCAGCGAACCCAGCACGCCCCACAACCACATATCCGACGCGCTGAAGCTGTAGCTGATCTGACGCCGTTTGAGCTCGTCGCCGATGCGGTTGCACAGACGGTGCATCCAGACGATAGAGGCGATCTCAAGGGTGAAGGGGCCAACGATGAAGAACAGCAGATAGAAATTCATGCTCTTCTTGCCGTCATAGCGGGAGCAGACCGTATTCACGTCGTCGGTAATATTGCCGTTGCAGATGAGCCCGTAGATGCCGAAGGTGATCAGGGACAGCAGAAACGTCTTGATGAAGCTTCTGTTGGTTCTCAGCTGCCGGCCGGGGCCCATCGGCTGCGCGTTCATCGGCTGCGGATTCTGGTATTGATACTGACTTTGATACTGATACTGGGGCTGGGGCGGCGTTGGGGGCTGAGGGGTAATTTTGGCGCCGCAGTTGGAACAGAATACGGCGTTCGCTTCCAGAGGGGCGTTACAGTTGGGACAATTCATAAAAAACCTCCTGTTATTTCCCTGACGATAGCCGATTAACGGTTCGTCGGGAGATTACAAGTACAAGAATAGCATGATTTGTGCATTCTGTCAACCGGATTTGCGCTTTTTCGACAGCCATGATGCGGCGTCCTCCCTGCGGCAGCCGGCCGCGCCGCCGTATTTTACATTCGGCCCTGACGGTTGCTTTTCGCGAAAAAAGGTTCATCACGGATAATTGTGGGGTAGCGGCAAAAGGGATTTGTCGGGGCGACGCGCCTTTCACGTAGCGCGGCTCCGTGAGCCGCCCCGCCGAAGGCGGTTCCAGACGTAAACAACCTAATAAATCCAATGTTTTGGCAAAATTCCAACGTTCCAAAAATCGGAATCGCGTTGCGGGCGGATCGCTGATCCGCGCTACGATTATAGCGGCGCTTCGCACCGCGCCTATCATCCAAAGACCTCGCCAAACTCACAATTTGTCACTCTGATTCTAATCCCACAGAAATCCGTGATGAACCCAAAAAAAGCCGACAGGCGAAGCGTCTGCTTGCCTGCCGGCTGCCGTTCTGTTGACAGATGATTGGATGCGCGCCGCGGACCGGATCAATACCCCATGGGGGCGTTGCCGCCCATCGGCGCGTTGTTATCCTGGAAGCCGCCCATGGGAGCGTTACCCATAGGAGCGTGACCCATAGGAGCGTTGCCCATGGGAGCATTCCCCACGGGAGCGCCGCCCATAAAGGCGCCCATAGGTGCGCTTGCGTAACCGGGCAGACCGTCCTCAAAGTGGGTGTGCTTGGTTTTCCACTTCTGCAGCTTGATGGGCACCCACAGGCCGTAGATGCCGATAGTGACGATGGTCAGCAGACCCCAGATGATCCATTTGCCCAGCAGCTGTCCGGCGCGGCCGTCAAACGTCAGCCGACGGCCGTTGATGACCGTGTGCTTCACTTCCCAATTGTAGATCATGCAGAAGGCCCACGGGGTGCAGATGAACAGCGTGAGAACGGAGATCAGGAAGCCCAGCAGCGTCCAGCCGATCAGCTGCAGCAGACCGCCGTCAAAATAAGAATCCATCTCCGGAGGCACCACGGCGTCCGCGCCCATCGGAGGAGCGGGCTGCTGGAACTGCGGGGCAGGGGGAGCCGGCGGCTGCGGGGGCTGATACTGGGCCTGCTCCGGCTGCGGGGGCTGATATTGAGCCTGTTCCTGCTGCGGAGGCTGATACTGAGGCGGCTCCTGCTGATACTGAGCCTGATAAGAATTCTGCTGATATTGGGCCTGATAGGGATCCTGCTGATAGGCGCCCTGGGGCGTCTGGTACTGGACCTGCTGGGGCTCCTGCGTGAAGGGCACGCCGCAATGCGGGCAGAAGGGGGCGTTGGCCTCTACTTCGCCGTTACAAATAGGACAATACATGAAATAACCTCCCGATTTTCTTCATCTTTTCGTCAAGTCGATTTCTCATCCGACAAAAAAGAGAATAGCACATTTTCGCCGGTGTGTCAACAAAAACAGACGGTTTCCGCCCCACTGCGTCGGTTTTTTTACAAAAAAAAAGGGCCCCCGAAGGTCGGTTCGGGGGTCCTTACGGCAGGCGGGCCGTTGTTGCGGCGGCCCGCGCCGGCTGCGTCAGCATGGCCGCTTACTTGCCGAAGAAGCTGCGGACGACGAAGAACAGGCGATGGAAGAAGGCCACGATATTGCCGAAGAAGCCGGTGTGGACCCGGTGGCAGTACATGCACTCGTTTTCATCCTTGAGCTCCGCGCGGTCGCCCTGGTCGATATGCAGCGTCATGGTGGGGGCGCTGTCATTCAGGAACTTTACCGTAATGCCGGAATTCCATCTGCCGCTGCGCAGATCCGCAAAGCTGCCGGTGCCGTAGAGGGGCAGGTCGATCACGGCGTCCTCCAGTCCCAGCTTGTCGATGCAGAAGGTTCTGTCATAGAAGGGGTTGCCCACGTACACGCTGCCGTTGCCGCCGGTAAAGACCGTCTTGTCGTTCAGGAATTCCGGGAACAGGGGCATCACGGCGGGGCGGTGAACGGTGTTGTTCACGGCGTTATATTCGTGATACAGGTCGTAGGCCGCGTCGTCGATGTGCCACAGGATCACGCCGCCGATCAGGCTGGCGCCCTCATAATCCACCGTCATGCCCTCGTCCCACTTGGTCAGCTGACGGTTTTCCGCCAAATAATACTCCTGCGACTTCTGGGTGGGGATCAGCACCACCTGATAGGCGTCCTTTTTGGTATAGGTCTGGCCGGAGACGGTATAGTCGCCGGTGGCGTCCGCCACAACGGGCTCCACCCAGCCCAGCTTATACCGGCACCAGGGGTCCATGGAATAGGGGACGTAGGCCTCCTCTTCCCCTGACTCCAGATCGGTACCCCAGGCGCTGCACATGATGCTGGTCACGTGGACGGTGTATTCGCTCCACTGGGCGTTCGTCATATATTCGGTGTCATACAGGTCCGGCAGGCCCAGATAGTGGCCCAGCTCATGGGCCAGGGTGCTGATGGGCTGCGGCAGGCCGGGCATCAGGTTTTCCGCCACGGCAATATAGTCGGAAACCACCACGCCGTCGGGCTTGGGCGGGTCAAAATCAAACTGATAGTCGGCGATCAGGTCGGTGATGGTATAGGCGTGGGCCCACAGCAGCAGGCTTTTGTCCAGATCGGAATCCTCCAGCGCCTCCACGTAAGCGCCCTCATAGCCCGCCACAACGAAGCCGAGGGCCAGCTCGGAGCTTTCGATGACGCCGTTGCCGTCCAGGTCGTAGGAGGCGAAGTCGATGTATTCGCCGGCCTTTTCGATGGCGGCCTTCATGGCAAGGGTCAGCTGACGGTACTGCTCCTTATCCTTCTTGGGGTTCGTCTTGGCGTAATTGGTGGACCAGTCGATATGATTGGTGGACAACGTCACGTGGATCACGCCGTCGTTGGCCTTATCCGCCCGGTTGGTGATGGCGCTGCCGTCATAGGCGGCCGTCTCTTTGGCGGGCACGAAGGTAAACTTGCTCAGGGACATATCGGAATAATACGCGGTGATGGATCTCTCGCCGCTGAAGAAGGTCTCGTTCCAGTCGTAGGTGTCGTCGTAGGGCATATTGGGGAAGCCCACCACGATGGTCAGCAGCGGGATATTGCGGGTGGTGTGCTCCAGCGCGGGCACGTAGGCCTTTTTGGAATAGCCGGCGCTGCGGGGGGCGGGAAGGCTGTCCAGCGTCAGCAGCTCGCCCGGATGGGAACGGCAGGTGCCGGGCTCGCCCGTGGCGGAAGGCACCGCAAAGGCGGAAGTCGCCATCAGCACCAGGCACAGGGCCGCGCAGCTGATGAGCAGGAAGAGTTTCAGGGATTTTTTCAAAACAAGTGACCTCACTTTCTTTTTTCTCTGATTTCATTATACACCACTGTGAAAGGATAATCAACAGCAGGATTTCCTGTTTTTGTATGATTATCCCCCTTTTCGCCGCGCCGCCGCCCCTTTTTCCGCCGCGGCGGGCGAAGCACATGCTTTTTTGACGCAAAGAAACGACAAAATTTGTGCAGCTTCCCCACTTTTTTCTATTGCAAAATGAATTTTTTGTTTATATAATGTAAACAAAGATTGACAGAAAAAGGAAGTGTTTTCGATGAAGAACTGCCGCAAACTGCTTTGCCTGCTGCTTTCGGCCATCATGGCGCTGACGGCCTGCTCCGTCGCCGCCTTCGCCGAAGCGCCCTATACCCCCATCGGCGAAAAAGACCTGCTGCACACCGAGGGAGAGGCCATCTATAACGCCGCCGGCGAACAGGTGATCCTGCGGGGCACCAACTTCGGAGGATGGGGCATCATGGAGGACTGGTTCTGCCCCTTTGAGGACCCCACGGGCGTGGAGACCTGCTATGAGACGCTGGCGGAGCGCTTCGGGCAGGAGGCCGCCCACGAACTGTTCAAGACCTATCGGGCCAACTGGATCACCGAGCTTGACTACAAAAACGTGGCGGACAACGGCATGAACGTGATCCGCCTGCCCATCTGGTACCGCAACTTCCAGAGCGACGACAACGGGACCTGGTACCGGAACGCAGACGGCAGCATCGACTTTTCCGAGCTGGACGAGGCGGTGCGGCTGTGCAAAAAGTACGGCCTGTACCTCATCATCGACGCCCACGGCCTGCCGGGCCACCAGAACGACTACGACCACAGCGGCCGGAACAAATCCATGACGCTGTTCGACGATACCCCGGCGGGCGAACGCTACCGGGAGGTGACGCTGGACTTCTGGACCGAGATCGCAAAGCGCTACAAGGACGAGCCCACCGTCGCCATGTACGACCTGATGAACGAGCCGCTGGGCACCAACATCACCCGGGACAAGAGCTACCAGCAGGCCTTTTGGGACTTCTCCGACGAGCTGTACCGGGCGGTGCGGGCCGCAGACCCGGACCACATCATCACCATGGAGGCGATATGGGCCCCCAACGCCATCCCCTCCCCCGACGTGTACGGCTGGGAAAATATCGTCTATCAGGAGCACCTGTACGACGTTTCCAACCCCGCCATACTGGGGAAGGCAAACGAGATCCGGGACGCCCATTATGACAGCCCCTTCCTGATCGGCGAGTTCTACCCCCGGGGCGTTGCCACCTTCGACTATATGCTCTCCCTGTTCAACGACCGGGGCCTGAGCTGGACCACCTGGACCTACAAGGGGGCCTACGACGGGGCGGAAAAATCCCCCTGGTTCCTCTACGGCTCTTCCAGGCTGGAAAAGATCGACTTTGTCAACGACAGCTATGAGACCATCGCGGAGAAGTGGGGCGAATGTCTTCGCACGGACGGCGGTGAGTTTACCCGCACCCCCTTCGCCGACTACGTGGCCCTGTACGCCGCCGGCGCGGTGGACGAGGCCTCCCTGTACTCCTTCGGCATGGCCAGCAGCGAAGGCCCCCTGAGCCTGCGTTTTCAGATGCTGCTGGCGAAATTCCGCGCCATCATCACCACCATCAAGGACTGGCTGCGCAAGCTGAGCACCGGCGACCTGATCTGAGGCGCGAAAACGGAGCGAAAAAACGCGGAATAGGGTATCGTGTACGGCGTACCGTTCAGAAAATCCGTACCGCGCCGTAAAAAAAACGGATACCGGGCCGTTCGGAAATTCTATACCGTACCGTTCAGAAAACCGGAACGTATTAAAAATAGATCACAAATATATCAAAAATATATTATTATAAGTTAAAGAAAAGTATGCCTACTGTTATCTCTGCGGACTTCGACAGACCGCTGGGGCCGGTCAGAGCCATGCACGCGGTGGGGCAGCCGCCCTTCCCGCACATGTCGCCGGATTATCTCCATTATCTCACCGAGGCGCATATCCCGTATTCCCGCCTGCATGACGTGGGCGGGCTGTTCGGCGGCTATATGTACGTGGATATCCCCAATATCTTCCGGGATTTTTCCGCCAACGAGTACGATCCCGCCAGCTACGATTTCGGCTTTACGGACGCGCTGCTGAAGGCGCTGGACGAACATGGCGTAAAGCCCGTCTACCGGCTGGGCGTGACCATCGAAAACTTTTTTGAGATCAAAGCCTACCGCATCTTCCCACCCGCCGATTACGGCAAGTGGGCGCGGATCTGCGAGCATATCGTCCGCCACTACAACGAGGGCTGGGCGGACGGCTTTCACTTCGGCATCGTTTACTGGGAGATCTGGAACGAGCCGGAGGACGGGCCCGGCAGCGGCATGTGGCGCGGCACGGACATGGAATTCTTCCGGCTGTACGAAGTCGCCTCCAAACACCTGAAGGAATGCTTCGGTGACGCCGTCAAGATAGGCGGCTACGGCAGCTGCGGGCTGGACGGGGCGTTTCAGGACCCCGCCGCTTTCGGCCTGCCGGAGATTCCGCCCCGGGGCGAGACCTACCGCTATTACTTCGTACAATACGCGGAGAAGTTTTTCCGTTACATCCGCGAGCGGAACTGCCCGCTGGACTTCTACTCCTGGCACTGCTACATCAACACCGACGGCAACCCCAACTGGCACTGCCGCAGCGTGGAGGACGCGGCGCTGCTGGCGAGAGTCGTCGACCACTTGTTGAACAAATACGGCTACGCCAATGCCGAACGCCACCTGAACGAGTGGAACAACGCGTGGGAGCTGAAACACCGGGGCACGGCCTACGCGGCGGCGCAGGCGGCGGCCATGATGCTGACCATGCAGAACACCGATACCGACCTGATGTGCTATTATGACGCGCGGATCGGGGCTTCCTGCTTCGGGGGCATGTTCAACCCGATGAACTACACGCCCCTGCCTGTGTATTACGCCTTCAAGGCCTTTGGCGAGCTGTACGCGCTGGGGACGCAGGTTTTCTGCGAAAGCGGCAATCCCGCCGTGTACGCCCTCGCCGCGAAAGGCAAAAACGGTGAACGGGCGCTGATGATCGCCAATACCGGCGAGGATACCGAAATCACGCTTGAAGGCGCCGCCTTCGACAGGGCGGACGCGGTGGACGAAAACCACCAACTGACGCCGGCGGAAACGCCGACCGTGATCAAAAAGAATCAAATTCTTTTATTCCGCTGATAAAAAGAAAGGGAGCGACTGTTATGAAAAAATGGTTTTGTCTGGCATTGAGTTTCATTCTGCTGTTCACGATGGTGGCTTTCGCCTTTGCGGAGGAACCGGCGAACGGCATCACCGCCGCCGACGCCCTGCACACCTCCGGTGAAAAACTGGTGAACGCCGCCGGGGAGGAAGTGCGCCTGCGGGGCGTGAACCTGGGCGGATGGCTGATCCAGGAGGACTGGTTCTGCCCGGCGGATAACGGCAAGCGGGGCGACCACTGGACGCTGGAGACGCTGATTTCCCGCTTCGGCACGGAAAAGGCCTACGAACTCTACAACATCTACTGGGACAACTGGATCACCGAATACGACTTCGCGCAGATCGCGGAAATGGGCTTCAACTGCGTGCGCATCCCCTTCTGGTACCGCAACTTCCAGAGCGACGACGAGGGCACGTGGATCCTGAACGACGCCGGGGAGAAGGACTTTTCGCGCCTGGACTGGGCGGTAGAGATGTGCCGCCGGTATGGGCTGTACGCCGTCCTCGACTTCCACGGGGCAAACGGCTGCCAAGGGGCCCAGGACCACTGCGGCCAGAAGGGCAACTGCCATTTCTACGACAAGACCGAACAGGGCGAAGCCTACCGGGCGCAGGCCGTGGAGATCTGGTCGCTGTTGGCGGAGCGCTACGCGGGCGAACCGGCCGTGGCCATGTTCGACCTGCTGAACGAGCCCCTGTGCGACGTGCCCGTGGCCCAGCGGGACTACAAGACGCTGAACGATTGGGACGTCAAGGCCTACAAGGCCATCCGGGCCAGGGACCCGCAGCGCGTCGTCTGCATGATGGGCACCTGGGACATCGGCAAGCTGCCCAAGCCCGCCAGGCAGGGCTGGACCAACGTGGTTTATCAGCTCCATCAGTACAACTCCAAAATCGACAGCTTCCAGTCCCGCATCGACGCCTCCCACGCGCTGCGGTACAACGTGCCGCTGTACGCCGGGGAATTCCACCCCACCGCCGAAACCGAAAGCAGCCAGGTCAACTGCACCGTGGGGGACATCCTCGCCGTGTATGAGGCCGAGGGCGTCAACTGGACCGTATGGACCTGGAAGGGCTACAACAGCTGGGCCGCCTGGGCGGACTGGTTCATCTGGGGCTCCACCGAGGACAAGCTGATGGTGGACCCGGAGAAGGACAGCTTTGAAACCATCGCCGAAAAGTGGGGCGCCATGCGCACCGACGGCGGGCAGTTCTACAGCGGCCATCTGGACGAGGAAGTGCTCCCCTTCCTGCCCGACGGCAAAGCGCCGGAAAACACCGACAGCAAATTCGTCGCCTTTTTCAAGAACATCATCCGCAAAATCAAGGCGCTGTTTGAGATGATCATCGTCATGTTTACCTGATGGGTTACATCACGCCGTCCGGCGCGTCCCCAACCCGACCGCTTTCCTTTCACAATATAACCGATCCCATCCCACGGTAGCGCGGCACCTCAGTGCCGCTATGGCGTAAAGGTACTTTTTATGCTGCGTTCCCCGTTTTCCTGTCACATAACCGGCTGCGAAAATGGGGATGGCTGAAAGGGTTGTTTGGGTCAGCAGCGGCACTGAGGTGCCGCGCTACCGATTTTGTCAGGAGGTAATCGTATGACCCGTATTCTCTCCTTCTTTTTCATGCTTTTCGCCCTGATCTGCGGGCTATTCGGCAAAAACGCCGGGGTGGAATACGACCCGGCGGCTTACGAAGCCGGCCTGCCCGCCTGCGTCACGGAAGGGCAGGTGCGCGTGGAGCTGCTGCGCGACACGCTGGTGCGGATCGAAACCAGAGGCCCCAAGGGCTTTGAAAACCGCCCCTCCTTCACCGTGGAAAAACGGACGGGCTGGGACGAGGTGGCCTTCACCGAAACGACGGAAAACGGCTTCCGCGTCGTCAAAACCGCCGCCTATACGGTCTGCGTGCCCCTACACGCGCAGAGCGCCGAGGGCTGTTATATCACCGGCCCCGACGGATGCGAGCTGTGGCGGTTTGAGACGGATACCGACTCCAACGTGGTGCTGCCCTCCCCCTCCGACGAGCTGCAAAGCTGGTATTTCACCGATACGCCCCGGGTGATCCCCTCCGAGGCGGGCTACGCCAACACGAAAAATACCGCCCCCTATAACGGCTGGGACCTGGACAACCAGGCCCAGGACCTGTTCGTGTTTTTGCCCGGCGGCGACTACGCCACCTTCACTAAAGACTTCACCGACCTGACGGGGAAAAGCGAGATGATCTCCCTGAACCTGCTGGGGTTCTGGGATTCCCGCTATTACGAATACACGCAGGATACCGCATGGCAGCAGATCAAAGACTACTACGACCGGGGCTATCCGCTGGACGTGCTGGTCATTGACACCGACTGGCGGCAGCAGATCAACAACCGGGGTACCGGCTACACCCTCAGCCGCAGCCACTTCCCCACCTTCGAGCTGTTTGCGGACAAGGTGCACAAGGAGGGCGTTTCGCTGGTGTTCAACGACCACCCGGAGCCCACCGCCGGCAACACCAACCTGCTGCAGCCCTATGAGATCTACTACCGCAATACCAACCTGAAAAAGCTGCTGGCCAAGGGGCTGGACTACTGGTGGTACGACCGCAACTGGTGGACCACCGTCAACCCCATCCACGAGGACCTGTCCCGCTACGTGACGGGCATGTACGCCTACCGGTGGATCACCCAAAGCTACTATGAGGAAAAGGCCGGCAGCGGTTACGCCCGCCGCCCCCTCATCATGGCCAACGTGGACGGCGTCGGCAACGGGACGTATGAATACCCCAGCGAGCTGGCGGCCCACCGCTATACCCTGCAATGGACCGGCGACATCGGCGCTTCTGCCGCGTCGCTGCAACAGGAGATCGGCAACATGACCTTCCTCTCCACCGCATCCCTGCTGCCCTATACCAGCTCCGATCTCGGCGGCCACACCTCCGAGGTCACGCCGGAGCAGTACGTCCGCTGGCTGCAATACGGGGCCCTGTCCCCCATCATGCGGGTCCACTGCACCAAGCCCTATTCCCGCATGCCCTGGCTCTACGGCGACACGGTGGAGGCCGTCGCCCACCGCTATACGGACCTGCGCTACCGGCTGCTGCCGCTGTTCTACGCGCTGGCCCACGAAAACTATGAGACCGGCGCGCCGCTGCTGCGCCGTGTGGACGTGGCTTACCCGCAGTACGCGGAGGCCGACCGGGACGACGAGTACCTGATCGGCGATTCCCTGCTGGTGGCCCCCATCGCCGAGAGCGAGCCCCGCTGCGAGGACTACGCCTTCACTGCCGACGGGCAGGAGGGCCTGCGGGGCGAATTCTACCCCAACACGGACTTTTCCGGCGAGCCGGAGGTTGTCACCCACGACAGACGCATCGACTTCGACTGGGTCTTCGACGCGCCGAACGGCCTTTCCGTCTCCGACTACTTCACCGTCCGCTGGACGGGCCAGCTGACCGTGGGAGAAAAGCCCCTCTACTTCACCGCCTACGCCGACGACGGCGTGCGGGTGTGGATCGACGGCGAACAGGTGATCGACGGATGGGATACCTTCAACACCACCTTTGAGACCGACTGGCTGGAAGCGGGCAGCACCCACGATATCAAAATCGAATACTGCGACGGCAACAACCACGCCCATATCTTTTTCACCGCCTACACCGAGGGCGACGTGAGCCGCGAGGTGTTTTTGCCCGACGGCGTGTGGACGGACGTGTGGACCGGCGAACGCTACACCGGCCCCGATACGATCGCCGTCTCACACCCGCTGGAGACCTCCCCCATCTTCGTGAAGCAGGGCAGCGTGATCCCACTGGCGGACAATATGAAGAATACCAACAGCGGCGACTGGAGCCATCTGACGCTGGACGTGTACCCCGGCACGGAAAGCTCTTCCGTCACCCTGTATGAGGACGACACCGACACCGTGGCCTATAAAGACGGAAAGTTCCGCACCACGGAGATCACCCTTGCCGGCGGCGCGACCCAGACGCTGACGATTTACCCCGCCGAGGGCAGCTTCACGGGTTCCCGTGCCTTCCGCAACCGGGATTACACCGTCCGCGTCCACGGCAGAAGCGACTGGGGCGAGCTGACCGCCGCAACCCGCAACGGCAAAGCCGTGACCTTCACGAAGGTAGAACGGGACGCCAACGCCGACCCGCTGGCGAACACCGGCGGCGCGCGGGACGCGGACGTGTACGAATTTTCCTTCCGGGCGGGCGTGGGCGAAAAGAGCGTGGTGACGCTGACCTTTGCCTCCGCCACAGAGGACGGGACCAACGGCGCTTACGACGACGCAGCCTCCGCTTTCACCGTAGAGGTGGCAAAACGCACCCACGACGACGCCCTCACCCTGCCGGAAAATGCCAGGGACTATCTGCTGTGCGGCGCGGATACCGCCATGACGGAGATCCGCAAAACCGGCGAGCGCATCGGCCCGCTGGAGGTCACCGGCAAGAAGTGGTCCTATGACGACAACTACCCCATCCGGTGGACCGGCGGCGAGACCGCCTGCGGCGTGGCGGCAAAGCAGGCCCTGCGCACGGTGCTGAAGGGCGAAGGGACCTTTACCCTGTACCTGGGCGGCTATCAATCCGTGGCCCAGCTCACCGTCCGTGACCGGGCAGGCAACGTGAAGACCGTCTCCTTCGGCGATATGGAGGAAAGCTACTACCGGGCCGTCACCATCACCACCGACGGAAACAGCGAGCTGGAGGTCACCTATTCCCTGCGCTGCGGCAACAATATCACCGCCGCCGCCATCGTGGCGGAATAAGGCCGTCGCGTCACAGCACCAGCCCGCCTTTCAGATCGGCAAAGCGGCCCTTCTTTTCCTCCTTCGGCGCGGCTCATTTTTCGAAAAACACACAGGCTCCCCGAACGCAACGGTTCGGGGAGCCTTGATTGATATGTTCTGTTGTAACAGACGTCCGTGTTATTGACGGGATCAGTTCATCTTGATGCCCTCAAGCTCTTCCTCTGTCAGCACGTCGGCGTGCTCGATGGCGGCGTCGATATCCACAGGGATCTCGCTGTCCAGCTTGCCGGGGTCTTCAAAGTGAAGCCCGCCCTTGTACTCGTTGGGGAACCACCCGGCCTGGGCCAGCTTCGCCCGCTGCTCCAAAGTCTTCATCACGTAGATATGCTGCTTGTTGTTGTACCGCCAGAAGGCGTAGGGGATCATCATGAGCAGGTGGCCGGTCATGTCGAAGATCAGCGGGATGGCCAGAATGTTGAACCTGGCGGAGTCGATGAACAGCACCTCCCAGTTGGAGTTGAAGCCGTTGTGCAGCATCAGCACCGGGATGATCAGGCCGATCAGCGTCGTCAGGGGGCCGGTGAACCAGCCGTACACGCCCGAAAAGCCCTCCAGCCGCTCGCCGGAAAGGTACATCTGGTAATCGCCCAGCCGGTTGGACATATCCTGCTGGGCCACCTTCGTGGCCTCTTCGATAAAGCCGCGCATCCACATGGTCACGTACAGAATGATGGCGCAGAGGGTCACGTTCTCGCCGGTCAGGAACAGCGTCAGAATGCAGATGCCCTCCGCCAGCACGGTGGTGATCTGGTTGAACTCCTTCAGCGTCCGGTAAGAGAACTTCTTCATGATGATTGGCGCGAGGAAGGTGGGAATGGTGCTTCGCGCCGTGTAAAGAATGGTCAACAGGCTGTATTCCAGCCCGCTGAGACGCAGGGTGTAGAGCTTTGCGATGGTGATGATATCCAGCATGCCGTTGCCGAAAGCGTCCAGCAGGTCGGCGATGACGTTGACCCAGCGGAATTTGTTGCGGGTCACCTCGGAAATGCCGTACCACAGCGAAATGTTCTGCTTCTTTTCCAGCGGCGGCTGGGGGATCCGCTCCTTGACGTTGCGGGCAAACAGAAGCGTCAGCAGCGCCATGGGCACGAAGCAGGCGGGCAGCACCCAGCGGAAGAAGTTGATATCGTCAAATTCGCCAAGCAAGGGGATCACCACCACGAACACGGAGTTGAGCAGGTGGGAGATCTTGACCGGGTAGGCCCGGATCCACAGGCGTTCCTGGGGGTTGGGGCTGGCCATATACGCGGCGGACTGGATGGAGTTGGAGAAATCGAACATGCCGTAAAGGCTGAACAGCAGATACGCCAGCCAGAAGCGTTCCTCCACGTTGGGAATGTTGTAGATGGGCAGCCAGCCCAGCAGCACGATGAAAACGCATTTCTGTACCACGTTGGCGTAGAGGTTATATTTGTACCGGCCGAACTTCGGCAGCAGCTTTTTGCGGAAGAAGATGTTCCGCAGGCCGCCGTAGCCGTTGATCAGGCACTGCACGCCCAGAATCTTGAAAAAGCTGCTCATGGAAACGCCGGGGATCTTACCGATGAGGGTATAGAGCGTACTCCCCGTGGGGATGAGCTTTGACGCGTCAAAGAGGATCAGCAGCAATCCCAGCACCGCGCCGACGCCGTAGATGCTCACGACCCTGCGCTCGGTCTTTTTCTCCATGGCGTGGAGGTTGTCTGTCACCAGCCAGCCGATCAGCGTCCAGAGGTAGCCCAGCGGCAGCCCGATCAGCCCCACCACGGAAAACGCCACGTAGGGCAGGTTGTAGTGGTACATGATCAGGAAGCAGGAGGCGCCGAAGCTGAGGTAGTTCAGCGGAACCTGCGCGGCGTAGTTGAAGGTCACGCCGCCGAAGATCTGCAGATGCTCCTTATACGAGACGTAATTGCCCTTGGAGCGGTCGGGGGTGTTCCAGTGTTCCTTAACGTCCGCGAAAAACGCCTTTACTTTGCCGTCCGCCATGTTACGCCGCCTCCTTTACCTGAGAATACAGTACGGGCACTTTTACGTAGACCACCTTTTTGACCTTGGGGGTCCAGCTGTTGCCCAGGTCCACGTTTGCCTTGACCTCTTCCTTCGAGGCCTCCATGTGGATCTCCGGGGCGGCGGAGCCGAAGAAGGCGTGGTGCCCGATCTTGATCACGCTTTTCGGGATAAAGATATAATGCAGGGATTTGGAGTAGCTGAAGGCGTCCGAACCGATCCTTTCGAGGGTGGCGGGCAGATCGAGGGTCTCCATCTGCTCGCACCGGAAAAAGCCCATGGTCTCCACGTCCGTGATCCCCTCGTGCAGGTCGGCGGCCTGCAGCCGTTCGCAATAGGCGAAGCACAGCTCGCCGATGGTCGTCACCGTATCGGGGAAATCCACGGTGAACCGGAACTTCTCCTCCGCGGGCTTCTCGTTGTGGTCCGCGTCCTCGTCGCTGTAGGCCGCGTCGATCTCGTCCTTATGGGCCTCCACGTAGGAAAGAAAGGCCTCGGCGTCGTCCGCCGTCTGCGGTTCGGGTGCGCCCAGCTGTACCGCCAGCATGGCGTAGCCGCGCTTGGCGGGGCAGAGCAGCGCCTTGACCGGCGCGCCGTTCTCCAGCTCGTAGAGGACGCCGTCGATGACCCGGTAGCGTTCGTTTCCCTCCTCCACGAAGATCCCGAAGAGGTTCTTGCAGGAATAGAAGGACTTGCCGCTGATCTCCTTCACGTCCTTGCCGATAGAAATGAACCGCAGATACTCGTTGCAGGTGACGGCCCACTGCCGCACTTCCGAAACGGGCTGGGATTCATCCGGGTTGTCGCCGTTTTCATCGGTCAGGCAGTCGATCCGCAGCACCGTATCCTGCTCCCCGCCGTTGAACTGATAGAGCTGCAGCAGCCCGTCGTCCGTCGTTTTATACTCAAACTTGTCCTGAGCGAGAGAGGTGAAGCTGAAGTAGAGCGAAAGCCCGATGAAGCAGAGGATCACGATGATGAAAAGGATCTTCATCTTCGTGTTTTTTCCCCGTTTCTCCG
>CAMVNL010000009.1 GCA_947168785.1 uncultured Clostridia bacterium
ACAAGAAGACCGATCAGCTGGAAAAAAAGGACGAGGCCCTCAACAAGAAGCTGAAGGAAGCCGAGAAAAAGGTGGAAGAGGCCGAGGCCCTCAAAAAGAGCCAGTTTGATATGCTGGAAAAGATCTCCGGCTTTACCAAAGAGCAGGCGAAGGAATACATCATCAAGAATCTTGAGGGCGACCTTGACCATGAAAAAGCCCTGAAGATCATGGAGTTTACCCAGCGGACCAAGGAGGAATCCGACGCGCTGGCGAAGGAGATTATTGCCACCGCCATTCAGCGCTGCGCGGCAGACCACGCGGCGGAAGCGACTGTATCGGTGGTCGACCTGCCCAACGACGAAATGAAGGGCCGCATCATCGGCCGCGAGGGCCGCAACATCCGGACCCTTGAAAACATCACCGGCGTCGATCTCATCATCGACGACACGCCCGAAGCCATCACGGTTTCCAGCTTTGACCCCGTCCGCCGCGAGGTGGCGAGGCTCACCATTGAAAAGCTCATTGCGGACGGCCGCATCCACCCCGCCCGTATCGAGGACATGTATGAGAAGTCCAAAAAAGAGGTGGATATCGCCATCAAGCAGGCGGGCGAGCGCGCTGCCATCGAGGCCGGCGTCAACGGCATCAACGGCGAGCTGATTAAGCTTTTGGGCCGCCTCAAATACCGCACCAGCTACGGTCAGAACGTGCTGAACCACTCGCTGGAGGTTTCCTATCTCGCGGGGCTCATGGCCTCGGAGATCGGCGCGGACGTGAAGACCGCCAAGCGCGCGGGCCTGCTGCATGATATCGGCAAGGCGCTGGACCACGAGATGGAGGGCACGCATATCTCCCTCGGTGTGGAATACGCCAGAAAGTATAAAGAAAAAGAAGAAGTCGTTCACGCCATCGAGGCCCACCACGGCGACGTGGAGGCCAAGACCATCGTGGCGGTGCTGGTGCAGGCGGCCGACGCCATTTCCGCCGCGCGCCCCGGCGCAAGACGCGAGAACATCCAGAACTACATCAAGCGTCTGGAACAGCTGGAAGAGATCTCCACCTCCTTCAAGGGCGTGGAAAAGTCCTTTGCCATTCAGGCGGGCCGCGAGGTCAGGATCATCGTCAAGCCGGAGATCATCTCCGACGACAAGATGGTCATTCTGGCGCGGGATATCGCCAAAAAGATCGAAGACGAGATGGATTATCCCGGACAGATCAAGGTGCATCTTATCCGCGAAAACCGCGTGTTCGATTACGCGAAATAACCTTACACAGAAAGGCCCCTGCCTCATCCACGGTGGGGGCTTTTGTTTAGTGATTAGTGGTTAGTGATTAGTGGTTAGTGATTAGTGGCTAGTGATTAGTGATTAGTGATTAGTGGCTAGTGACTAGTGACTAACAACTAGCAACTAGCAACTAACAACTAACAACTGGCAACTAACAACTGGCAACATGAACCGGAGGATACCATGCGCATCCTATTCCTCGGAGACGTGGTCTCCGAACCGGGCTGTGAATTTGTCCGCAAAAAATTGCCCGGGTTCAAAAAATTGCAGCAGATCGACTTCTGTGTGGTCAACGGAGAAAACTCCGCCAAGGGAAACGGCATTTCCCCCGCTTCCGCGGAGCACCTGCTGACCTCCGGGGCCGATCTGATCACGACCGGCAACCACGTGTTCAAGCGGCGGGAGGCCGAAGGGCTGCTGGAAAGCGGCGCGCTGCCGGTGATCCGGCCCGCCAACCTTCACCGCTCCGCCCCCGGCAAGGGCGTGTTTGTGCTGGAAAAACGCGGCCTGCGACTGGGCGTGATCAACCTGATCGGTCGGGTCGGGATGGAACCGGTCGGCGACCCCTTTGACTGCGTTGACGCGCTGCTGAAGGACCTGAAGGCCCAGGGGGTGGTCAACGTGCTGGTCGACTTCCATGCGGAGGCCACCTCTGAAAAGCGGGCCATGGGCTTTTGGGTGGAGGGACGCGCCAGCGCCCTGATCGGCACCCACACCCACGTTGCCACCGCCGACGAGCAGATCCTTCCCGGCGGCACGGCCTATCAGACCGACGCGGGTATGACGGGCCTTATCCGGTCCGTGCTGGGCGTCAGTGTGGAAAGCGCCACCTATAAGCTGCGCACCGGTCTGCCGGTGCAGTTTGAAACGCCGTCGGGCGACTGCTCCATGAACGGCGTGGTGATCGAAACGGAGACGAAGACCGGCAAGGCCGTCTCAATTGAACGATTCTGCGTGGAATGATGATGAAACAAACGCTATTGAAACAACCAGTTTTGCAAAAATGGCTGTCGCTGCTGCTGTGCGCCCTGCTGACGGTCTCAATGGCCTCCTGCGGCAAGGTCGCGGAGGAAGCGGAGACGACGACGGAAGCGCCCGCAGAGGAGCAGAGCCTGCCCGCAGGCAGCGTGGCGGTGCCCTACCTGCCGGAGGACAGCCTCAATCCCTTCAGCATGTCCACGGTGGTCAACGCCGCCTTGGTGTCTCTCTATTGCCGTGGTCTTTATTACCTTGATAACGGCTATACCGCTGTGGCGGATCTGGCTCAGTCGGAGGTGGTCTCGGTGGAAAACGTCAAAGTGAACCTGACCCCCGGCCTGACCTTCTCCGCACCTGGAGCTTCCGCCTGCGCAGGGGCCTGACCTTCTCCGACGGCACCCCTCTCACCGCCAAAGACGTGGTCTATTCCTATGAGCGGGCGGCCGCGTCGACCCTCTACGGCGATCACCTGAAAAACATCGACGAGTGCTACGCGCCTGACGACGTCACCGTGCTGTTTTCGCTGTATGAGCCGGACGTCAACATGCTGAACGCCCTGATCTTTCCCGTGGTGAAAAGCGGCACCGCCGACAAAGAGGACGATCTGCCGGTGAGCTGCGGCCATTACTGCTTCACGCAGGACGGCATCCGCCTGTCCCTGACTCTCAATCAGCAGTTTGACGGTGATCCCGCGCCGGTGGGCGTCGTGCGGCTGACCGAGGTGACGGACAGCACCGTGCTGGAAACGCTGGTGGACGCAGGCGAGGTCACCTTCTGCTATTCCGACCTCTCCCACGGCAGCGCCAAGCGCACCTACGCGGCGGCCACGGATATCTATCTCAACAACCTGGTTTTCCTTGGCGTCAACCGGAAAAACGTCAACTTCGGCATCGCGGAAATGCGCCGGGCGCTGTCGCTGGCGCTGGACCGGCAGGAGATCGTCTCCGCCGGCTTCCAGAATTTTGCCCGCTCCGCGGTGCTGCCCTTCAACACCTCCTGGTCGGCGCTGGCCGATTCCGCGGTGGCGGCGGAGCAGTCCTTCCGGGTGGATCTGGAACAGGCCAACGCCATCATGGCCCCCTACGGGGCGGGCAGCGATCAGGCGGAATGCTTCGTGCGGCTGCTGTGCCCCGATTCCAACAGCTTTCTGCGCAACACCGCCGGGGTCATCGCCAAGCAGCTGGCCAAGGTCAATATCACCGTCACGGTGGAAAACGTGGACCGGTACGACTATTTTACGGCGCTGTCGGAGGAGGATTACGACCTGTATCTGGGCGAGGTGAAGCTGACCCCCACGATGGATCTTTCGCCCTTCCTCAACTACGGCTCCGCCTCCTACGGCATCGACCCGGAGGACGGCGATTTGAATTCGCTCTATTTCCGTTACCGCGGGGGAGAAGCCACCCTTGACGAGTTTCTGACGGCCTTCGTGGCGGAGATGCCCTTCGTTCCCCTTTGCTTCCGCAACGGCAGAATGTGTTATTCTTCCGATGTGTCTTCTGTTTCCGGCGTGTCGGAATACCGTCTCTTCGGCGATATTGACAAGTGGGAGATCAACGCGGACCACGCGCTGGGCTAAGCAGCTTTTGCTGCTTAGCCAGTCGGAAGTCGTGAGTCGTAAGTCGTAAGATAAGTTGTATCTGCCGAAATATGATCCGTGATTGTACAGCGTAATACAGGAACGCCCGAAGGGCTGCTTACGACTCACGACTTACGACTTACGACTATACCACGAAAGGAGCACCCCATGAAAAAGCTGTTTCTCTTCACCAAGGACACCCAAGGCCCGGGCTACGTGCCCAACAATCAGATCTTCGCCTACGCCTCCGGTCTGACGGGGCAGAATATTTCCTACTCTTACGTTTCGGGCTGGCTGCGGTATTTCTGCATCAACATCCTGCACATCGACCCGAAGAAGGTGGGCTATATCTTCTCCGCCAGCTACGTGTGGGATGCCATCAACGACCCCGTGGTGGGCGCCTTCGTGGACCGTCGCAAGTATAAGCCCTATCACAAGCTGCGGCCCTATCTGCTGTGGTGCCCGCCGGTCATCGGCGTGCTGATCGCCGCCATGTTCTTCAACGTCAACTTCCCGGAGAACGGCAAAATCGTCTATATCCTGCTGCTGTACTTCGCCTTTGACCTGATCTATTCCTTTCAGGACGTGGGCCTGTGGGGCATGATCGCCCTGTCCTCCCCCCATTCGGAGGAACGGGCCAGGGTGGCCCAGTGGGTCTCCATCGGCGCGGGGGCGGGCGGCGCCATCGTGGGGCTGTTCCAGCAGCTGCGCAGCATGTTGACCGGCGCGGGCCTCAGGGATATGACCGTCTTCCTGATCTTCGGCTTCGTGTTCGGCCTCGGGGGCGAGCTGCTCTCCATGAACGCCTACCGCATCAAGGAGCTGGTGGCCACCGACCCGCCGCAAAAGGAGAGCGTCTGGCAGTCGCTGGCGGTGATTCGCCACAACCCCACGCTGCTGCTGATTTCCTTCGCGCGGCTGTCGCAGGAATTCAGCCCCAAGGTACAGAACGCCTATTTCTTTGAAAACTGCACCCACTATCGGATCGGCAATACGGAAATCAGCGGACAGAACGCGGAGTTCCTCTACGGCCTCTTCGGCGGCATCCCGGGCGCGGCAGCCCAGTTCTTTGCCAATAAAATCGCAGAAAAGATCGGCGGCATGAAGCGCATCCTGCTGATCTCCCAGTCCGCCTCCATCCTCATCCGGGTGATCACCTTCTTCATCGGGTATAATTCCATCCCCAAATTCATCATCATGACGCTGCTGATCTCCTTCGTGAACCTGCCGGGCTCCCTGATGGATATTGCCCACCGGTCGCTGACCAGCGATTCCATCGACGAACTGGAGCTGAAAACCGGCCTGCGCACCGAGGGCGTGTCTTTCTCCATGCAGAATTTCACCAGCAAAATGCGCAGCGGCGCCGCCACCCTGATCGAAGGGATCCTGCTGGATAAGCTGGGCTACGACAGCTTCCGCAAGGAGCAGGGCCTGCCCCAGAGCGAGACCTTCCTGAAATGGCAGTGGCCCATGTTCTGTCTTGGCCCCGTGGTGGGCGCGGTGCTGTACCTGATCATCATCAGCTTCGTCAAGGACAACAAGGACCACCGTGCGGAGGTGGAGCGGCAGCTGAAGGAGCGCCGCGCCGCAGGCGTATCATGTAGCGCGGATCAGTGATCCGCCCGCAACGCGATTCCGACATCTGCGGCAGGCAGATGCCTATCGCCGCAAGGCGGCGCGTCGGTGATTTCGCCCCGACAAATCCGCATATTATGAAAAAGCGCCTGCACGTGCAGACGCTTTTTTTGACGGGTTTGTTCGGCAAACTCAAAAATCGAAATACTTCTCTCTCTGCTTCTTCATTCTGCCGCTGATGGCGCGGATGGTCGCCGCGGCGTCCTCTTTCTCCTCGGGGGTACCCTTGGCAAACTGCTTCATCAGGCGCCCCTCTTCGTAGCTCAACTCATCGTGCCGCGGGAAGAAGTTCTTCAGCAGGAAGCAGCCGTACCGGATCAGACGGCTGTCGCCCACCAGACGGAAGTGCTCGTCGATGGTATCCACCGCCACGGAATAGAAGTCCTTGATGGAGGCGATCAGAGCCTTGCGCTCATTCTCAGGGGAGAAGACGATGGTCTCGCAGATGAACGCGCCCCTGTTGGAGGGGTAGGAGGAATGACTGTCGGTGCTGCCCACGATGGGGAACACGTGGCCCTTGGCTTTTTCCTCGTAATAGCGCACAGTCTGGAATCCGTTGTGCTCATAATAGCACTCGCCGCCCAGAACCTCAAAGGCGTCAAAGGGCTGCTGCGCCATCATGAAGTCGGTGAAGGCCTCCGGCACGTGATAGGCGTCCCGCTTCCAGTTGGGATGGGCAAAGATGCCCAGGCCCCCGGCCTTGCGGATCTCGTCGAAGATCCAGCAGCACACCGCGTAGGGCACCGCATCCACGGTTTCCGGCAGCTGCGGCTTTAGTTCGTCCGCCATCGCCTGCATCTTCTCCTGATACTCCTCATAGCTCATCACAGGCGGGCACTCGCCGTTGAGGGAGCGGTACTGCGGGTCGGTGCCCACCTCGTCCCAATGCTCGCCCTTGGTCAGTGCGTTGACGCTGTACTCGCCGCCGAAGTTGACGATATGCACGTCGTTTCTCTTCCCGTAGACGGGGGGCAGGTGGCACTCTTCGCCGGGGATGATAGTGAATTCCAGCGGCAGGTCCTGATAGAACCGCAGCGCATGGAGGGAGGGGTGGTAGACGCAGTGGTCGGAAATAACGGAGAAGTCATAGCCGTATTTGCGGTAATTGGCCAGCACGACCTCCGGCTCCTGCCTGCCGTCGGAACCCGTGGTGTGCATGTGCAGGTCGCCGATGAAGGGATAGCGGCCTTGCAGGTCCTCGTTGACGCAGTAGACGGAAAAGCGCTGCTTGCAGCGGTCCCCGTCCAGCAGCCGGAGAAAGTATTCCTGCTCCTTGTCGAAGGTATGAGGGATATCGAAGCCGCCCTCCTCGTTACAGACCGCCGTCTGCCGGCGGAAGTCGCCGGTCGCGGGGAAATCCCGGGGATTGCCGCCGTCCAGCGCGCAGAACTCCACGGTATATTCCTTCCCGGGCTCAAAATCCGGCCGCCCGCCCTGGGGACGGATATGGATCACGGTCTCCTTGTCCTTGCAGACCACCAAAGGAAACACGTCGTAATTGTTCAGGTCATAATTGTTGACGGAATCTTCCATCGGATACATAACATCAGCCTCCTGCCGTTTTTCTTCATTGTAGCATCATAAAAAAGGAAATGCAATCCTTTGCAAAGAAAAACAAAGACAGCCCCTCAACATGATATTGTGCGGGGCTGCCGATTGCCGTTTTTCGATCTGAAGGATTTGTCAGCAGAACTGAATGATCAGCTTTGCCGTCAGTACGATGGAGATGAGGGCGATGGGGTAGGTGGCGGCGTAGGCGCTGGCCACGTCCTCCGTGCCCGCGGTGGCGATCAGGGTGCCAAGGGCCGGCGTGCTGGTCATGCCGCCGGTGATGGAACCGAGGTTGTTCAGCAGCGGGAGCTTCAGCACGAACTTGGCGAAGATAAAACCGATGATCATGGGGAGCAGCGTCATGATGATGCCGTAAATGAAGTAGATGGGCTCGAAATACTTCATGAAGCTGGCGCCGCCCGCGATGCCCGCGCCGATGAGGAAGAGCATGAGGCCCAGCTCACGGAACACGCGGGAGGTATCGGTCTTGGGCATGATGCAGATGTTGCCGCACTTGCCGAAGTGGCCGAAGATCAGCGCCACGATGATGCAGCCGCCGGTGACGGTCAGGGAGAAGCCTCCCACCTTGATGGAGCCGAGGAGAATGCCCAGCACCGCGACAATGGAGAAGACGCAGAAGCCGAAGGGATCCAGCTGCTTGAGCTTGCTTGTATCGGCCTTCTTTTCCTCGCCGGCGCTGACCAGCAGCTTTTGGCGCTCGACCGCCATGTCGGCCTTTTCAAACTTCGGGACAAGCTGCACGAACAGCACCACGCCCACAACGCCGAAGAGGTAGGCGATGCCGTTGCCCACCGCCACCAGGTCATCCAGCGCGCCAACCGCCTCTTTGGCGGCGGAAAAGGCGGGGGTGGAGGTCAGAGCGCCGGAGAGCAGGCCCACCACGATGGCTTTAAATTCCTCGTGGGGAAGCTGGGTAAAGTTGCCGCCGATGAACAGCACCGCAATGGCGGAAAGCCCCGCCGACAGGATGATGATGAGGCCCAGCAGCACGTAGGATTTGAAATTCTTTTTCAGGTTCCGGAAGAAATTGGGCCCGGCGATAAAGCCGACTGAGGTGACGAACAGCACCAGCCCCACGTTTTCCACGATTTTCAGCGCGTCCTTGACGAAGGTGGATTCGTTCACCATCAGCTGGTCGCCCAAATGGCTATACATGAAGCAGCCGAAGACCAGCGCCATGATGAACACGCCCGCCGTGCCCAGGTTGACTCCTTTAATGGTGATCTTGCCCAGCAGGTAGCCCACCGCGGCGATACCGAAGACGGAGAAGGTCAGGAACGTGGTGGCTTTAATACTGAGAAGCCCGCCTAATATTTCCATATTGCTACACCCGCCTTCTTATTTCGTTCTTCTGTAATCGGGCAGGAGCTTCGGGGAGACCATGTCGGTCTCAACGCCCGCGTTCTTCAGCTCGTTCTCAAAATCGGTCACGTGGGACAGGGTCAGCGCGCCCACGGTCGTCTCCTTGGCGATGGCGCCCGCGGCCTTGCCCGCGCTGCGGCCAAAGACGATGATATCCAGCAGGGAGTTACCCATCAGGCGGTTGCGCCCGTGGATGCCGCCCACGGCCTCGCCCGCCACGAACAGGTTTTCCACGTTTGTCATGCAGCCCTTGTCGATTTCAAGGCCGCCGTTTTGATAGTGGAGGGTGGGGTAGACGAGGATCGGCTCCTTTCGGATGTCGATGCCGTACTTGCCGAACATGCGCATCATGGCGGGGATGCGCTTCTCGATGGTGCCCTCGCCCCCCTTGATCTCGATCATGGGGGTGTCCAGCCACACGCCGAGGCCGTCGGCCGGAGGCACGCCGTTGCCCCGGGCGGAGCACTCGCGGATGATGGAGGCGGCGGACACGTCGCGGGTCTCCAGCGGGTGCATGAACACCTCGCCGTTCACGTTGACCAGCTTCGCGCCGAGAGACCGCACCTTTTCGGTGACCAGCGCGCCGAAGATCTGCTCCGGATAGGCCGCGCCGGTGGGATGGTACTGAAGGGTGTCTGCGTACAGCAGCTTTGCGCCCGCCCGGTAGCCGAGGATCAGGCCGTCCGCCGTGGCGCCGTAGTGGTTGGAGGTGGGGAAGCCCTGATAGTGGAGCCGTCCCGCGCCGCCGGTGGCGATGATAACGGTTTTGGCCTTTGCGATCAGCAGCTCGTCGGTCTCCATGTTCAGCAGCACCGCGCCGGCGGCTTTGCCGTTTTCATCCTTGATGAGCTCGATGGCGGCGGTGAAATCCACTACCGGAATGCCGCGGTTGAGCACTTCGTCCCGCAACGTGCGCATGATCTCCGCGCCGGAATAGTCCTTGGCCGCGTGCATTCTCTTTCTGGAGGTGCCGCCGCCGTGGGTGGTGATCATGGTGCCGTCGGGGGCCTTGTCGAACTCCACGCCCAGGTCGTTCAGCCACTGGATGGCCTCGGGGGCCTCGTTGACCAGCTTATACAGCAGCTCGGGCTTGGCGGCAAAGTGGCCGCCGCCGAAGGCGTCGATGTAGTGGATGGCGGGGGAGTCATTGGGCTTGTCGGCCGCCTGAATGCCGCCTTCCGCCATCATGGTGTTGGCGTCGCCGATGCGCAGCTTCGTGACGATCATCACGTTGGCGCCGCAGTTGTCGGCTTCAATGGCAGCGGAAGCGCCGGCGCCGCCGCCGCCGATGACCAGCACGTCCACGTCATAGTCGGGGGCGCTCAGGTCGATTTTGGCCGGGTCGATGCGGCTGTGGGCCTGCAGCAGGGCCGCCAGCTCGGTGGGCACCTTGCCGCCCTTGTTGGGGCCGACGGCGAGGGTGCGGAACTCCTCCTGCTTATAGTCGGGGTGGTAGGTGGCAAGCAGCGTGTCCTTCTCCTCCGCGGTCATGCGGCGGGGCTCAAAGTCGGTGTTCGCTTTTCTGTTGGCCTCCACCTTTTTGATGGATTCGGTCATTTCCTTGTTATACATGCTGTTGTCGCCTCCTTACTTTTCGATCTCGCGGTTGTTGTAGAGCTCTTTCATCTCGTCGATGGGTTTGTCCATCAGCGCCTGCAGCAGCTCCTCGAAGGTGCCGTCCTTGATCTCCTGCACCCGGTCCGTCAGATGCTTGCTTTCGGGGGCCAGATACTTGCCGTTGAGACGGCGGGCCAGCAGGGCCACCTGCGGGTGGGAGATGCCGGCGGGGCAGCGGGAAGAACACACGCCGCACATGACGCAGTCGAAGCTCTCCTCGGCGCACTTTTCATACTCGCCCCGCTGGGCGTAAGCGATGTACTGCATGACGTTCAGCTCCTGCGTGCAGGCGTTGGTGCAGGCGTTGCAGCCGATGCAGGCGTAGATCTCGGGATAGAGCTGCATCATGATCTGCTCCGTGGGCTTCACCTTTTCGATATCGTAGGGCTGCTTGATCAGCGGGAAGAAGGGGAGCGTGGCGATATACATATTGTCCTCCACCTTGGTCTGGCAGGCAAGGCAGGCGTGCAGCTCCCGGTCGTCCTTGATCCGGTAGATGGTGGCGCAGGCGCCGCAGAAACCGTTGCGGCAGCCGCAGCCGCGTTTGAGCTGGTAGCCCGCGTATTCCATGGCTCCCATGATGGTGAGCGAGGCGGGCACGGTGTATTTTTTGCCGTACAGGAATATGTTGACAGTGTTTTCCATAGGTTCCTCCGTATTCTATCTATCTGTATGAGTCGGAAGTGGGAAGTGGGAAGTCGGAAGTCCTGCAACCGGAAAAATGCAGCGTCAGTCAAAAACAATCGTTTGTCAGACGTTTCAAGACGCCTTCTTTTTTTTGCGGGAGAAACGGTTATCCCGGACGGGACTTCCGACTTCCGACTGATGACTTCCGACTGATCGGACGAAGTCCGATCAATACTCGTCGGGCATTTCCGCCAGCTGGTCGCAGCGGAACACGGGGCCGTCCTTGCAGACGTACTTGTCGCCGATGTTGCAGCGGCCGCATTTGCCCACGCCGCACTTCATGCGCAGCTCCATGGTGGTGTAGACGTTGGACTTTTCGAAGCCCAGCTCCACCAGTCCCGCCAGCGTGAATTTGATCATGATGGGCGGGCCGCAGATGACGGCGGTCTTGTTGACGTCGAAGCCCAGCTCCTTCACGTAGTTGGGTACGAAGCCCACGTGGCCGTCCCAGCCCTCCTGCTCGCGGTCGATGGTCAAGTAGACGTTGATGCCGTCCTCCCTGCACCACTCGTCGATGATCTCTTTGTAGTCCACCAGGTCGTCCATGGAGCGGGAGCCGTAGACGATGTCGATCTTGCCGTAATTGGCGCGGTTGTCGCGGCAGTAGTTGATGACGGAGTGCAGCGGCGCGAGGCCGATGCCGCCCGCGATGAACAGCAGGTCCTTGCCGGCGAAATCCGTGTCCACCGGGAAGCCGTTGCCGTAGGGGCCGCGGATGCCGATCTGCTGGCCCACCTCCATCTGATGGAGCCAGCTTGTCAGGCAGCCGCACTTTTTGATGGAAAACTCCATATAGTTTTTCTGCGTGGGGGAGGAGGTGATGGAGAACATACCCTCGCCCGCGCCGGGGATGGAGAGCATGGCGCACTGGCCGGGGATGTGCTCAAACACCTTGCCGCCCTCCGGGGCTTCCACCCGGAAGGTCTTCACGTCCGGCGTGTCCCGGCGGATGTCGGTCACCACGCCGATCATGGGGATCAGGGTCTCGTTAGTCATCGCTTCTCACCTCCAGCGCTTTTTCCACTTTGACGATGTTGGTCTGGATGGGGCACTTGGCGAGGCACCGCCCGCAGCCCACGCACCCGAACTCGCCGCCGTTGTTGTTGGGGAAGTAAACCAGCTTGTGCATAAACCGCTGGCGGAACCGCTCCAGCTGGGAATTGCGGGAGTTGCCGTGGGCCATCAGCGTGAAATCGCTGTACATGCAGCTGTCCCAGCAGCGGAACTTCTTCACGCCCTTGCCGGTGTCGAACTCACGGATGTCGTAGCACTGGCAGGTGGGGCACACGAAGGTGCAGGTGCCGCAGCCCAGGCAAGCTTCTGACAGGCCCGCCCACTTTTCATTTTTAAAGTGGGTCATCAGGTCCGTCTGCTTCATGCCCTCAAAGGAGATATTGCCCAGGGGAAGCTGGTCCATGATGTAGGCCACGGCCTTTTTCAGGCTCTCCACCATGGCGCCGTCGGTCTCTGTCAGCAGGTCCTTGACGGAGTCGATGAAGGCCTTGCCCTTTTCGGTGCGGGCGGCAAAAATCATCTCGTCGCCGATGCGCCACGCGGTCGCGTCGCCCTCCGGGTCGCCCGCGTCGATGCCGAAGGCCCGGCAGAAGCAGGTCTCCTCCGGCCGGTTGCAGGCGAGGGACACGACGGTGCCGTGCTCGCGGCGGTTTTTATAATAGGTATCCACCGGGTCGCTCAGGAAGACCTTGTCGAGGATGGCAAAGGATCTTGCGTCGCAGCCCTTCACGCCGAAGACGGTGAAATCCTCACATTCCTCGCGGGTGTCCTCCACGGTGAGCTGCTTGCCCTTCATCTTGATATCGTAGAGGTTTTCCGTCTGGGGAAAGAAGAAGTCCTTGGCGGAACGGTCGGTGTTCAGTTTTTTCGTCAGCTGCATGCCGCTCTCATAGGGGGCGAACACCGCGTAGCCGTCCTTGTCGGTGGGGATATACAGCGTCTGCTTTTCCGCCACCCGGTCGAACAGCGCGGAAAGGCTGCTGACCGGCAGTTGATAATAGGTCATTGCGCGCCTCCTCTCTCATAGACGACGGAGGGCTCGCAGTCGTCGAACCTAAAGTCCGTCATGGGGGGCTTGGTATCCGGGTCCGCGCCCGCCTGATACTCGCCGTAGAGCTCGTTCATATCCTTGATGAACTTGCGGTTCAGCAGGTGCAGCGGGATGTGCTGCGGGCACACGCGGGAGCACTCGCCGCAGTCGGTGCAGCGGCCCGCCACGTGGAAGGCCCGGATGATGTGGAACATGTTTTCCTCAAAGCTGTCGGCGGCCGCTTTGTTCTCCACGCCGGAATCCCGGTTGTCGAACACGCACTTTTCGCAGGTGCAGGCGGGGCAGACGTTGCGGCAGGCGTTGCAGCGGATGCAGCGGGAGAGCTCGTTCCGCCAGAAAGCGAAGCGCTCGTCGGGCGTCATGGCCTCTAATTTTGCCACCTCGTCGAAGCGGTGGTTCTCGATCACGTCGCCGTTGGTCTCCTCCAGCAGCTCGTCATAGACCACGATCTTTTTGCTCTTGCAGTCCTTGCAGCGGTCCAGCATCACTTCGTACTTGGGCACCGTCACTTCGTCGCCGTAGACGGTCTCCACAAAGTAATCCGCGCCGTTGTCCTTGATATTCTTGATACCGGACAGGCCCCTTGCCTTGATCTTCTCAAAGTCGGTCTTGCCGTAGCTTGGGATGCCGATGATATAGACGTTCTCCCGGAGCACCCGGTGCTCCTTCATGAGCTGGGCGAAGGAATAGGAATCGCAGGGCTTGAGGAACGCGAGAATTCTGCCTTCCTTCCTGCTCTCTTTCACTAAATACTTGGATACGTTGGAGGCGGCGAAATCGTTGAATACGAAGTCCCTGTCCAGCTCCTCCGCGCTATGGAAGACGGCGGGGGTGATATCGTAGGCGAATTCACCCTTCTGCCAGCCCATGACCCGGTTCACCGTGCCGTCGGCCAGCAGCGCCTTGGCGCGGGCGATCATTCTGTCTTGCATCTCAGGTCCTCCAATCGTTTGTTCTCACCGAGGGAATAAATGGTCTCCACAAAGGAGTTCATCGTCTCCGCGAATTTCTGTCCTTCCGCGGCGGAGACCCATTCCACTCTCGTGCGGCCCTTCTCGATGCCTAAATAATCCAGCATGGAGAACAGCAGCGTCATGCGCCGTCTGGCGTAGTAGTTGCCGGTGGTGTAGTGGCAGTCGCCGGGGTGGCAGCCGCAGATGATCACGCCGTCCGCGCCCCGCTGGAAGGCCCGCAGAATGAACAGCGGGTTCACCCGGCAGGAGCAGGGCACGCGGATGATCTTCACGTCCGCCGGATAGTTGAGGCGGTTGGTGCCCGCCAGATCCGCGCCGGCGTAGGAGCACCAGTTGCAGCAAAAGGCGACGATCAGCGGCTTGAATGGTTTCTTTTCTACTTGCATATCGCGTCTACCTCCGCCATGATCTGTTGGTTGGAGAAGCCGTAGAGGTCCATGGCGCCGCTGGGACAGGCTACCGTGCAGGCGCCGCAGCCCTGGCAGACCGCCGGGTTGACCTCGGCCACTCTTCTGACCGCCGTGGTGCGGTCGGGCATTCTGAATTCCTTGTCGCTGTAGGTGATGGCGCCGTAGGGGCACACCTTCTCGCAGGAGGAGCAGCCGTTGCACAGCAGCTCGTTGCTGTGAGCCACGCAGGGGTTGCCGGTCAGCTTATCCTTGGCCAGCAGCCCGATCACCTTGGCCGCGCAGGCGCTGGCCTGGGACACGGTGTCGGGGATGTCCTTGGGGCCCTGGCACATGCCGGAGAGGAACACGCCCGCCGTGGGGCTTTCCACCGGACGCAGCTTCGGATGGGCTTCAGTAAAGAAGTCGTTGGTGTCCATGCTGGCGGTCAGCATGGTGGCAAGGGGCCTTGCGCTCTTGTCCGGCTCCGCGGCGGCGGCCAGCACCACCATGTCCGCGTCAATGTGCAGCTGCTCGTTCGCCAGCAGGTCGCTGGCCTGCACCTTCAGCTTGCCGTTTTCGGGAACGACCTTGCCCACCATGCCCTTGATGTAGTGAACGCCGTAGTCCTCCACAGCCCTTCTGTAGAACTCGTCGAAGTTCTTGCCGGGGGTGCGCACGTCGATGTAGAAGACGTACACGTCGGTATCGGGATATTTCTCACGGGTCAGCATGGCGTGCTTGGCCGTGTACATACAGCAGACCTTGGAGCAGTACTGCTTGCCCTTTTCGTTTTTGGCGTCGCAGCGGGAGCCCACGCACTGCACAAAGACGATGGTGTGGGGGTGCTGCCTGTCGCTGGGCCGCAGCAGGGTGCCGTTGGTGGGGCCGGCGGCGTTCATCAGCCGCTCGTATTCCAGCGAGGTCACCACGTCCGGGCTCTGGGCGTAGGCGAACTCGTCGAACTTCTCCACCGAGATGGGGTTGAAGCCCGTGGCCACGACGATGGCGCCGTATTTTTCTTCTAATATTTCGTCCTTCTGGTCGTAGTCGATGGCGCCCACGCCGCAGACCGTGGAGCACAGCCCGCACTTGCCGGTCTTTTTCTTGATGCAGTAGTTGGCGTCGATGGTGGCCACCTTCGGCACCGCCTGGGCGAAGGGGATGTAGACGGCGGAGCGGTTGTCCATGCCCAGGTTGAACTCGTTGGGCACCTTCTTCATGGGGCACTTTTCGGTACACAGGCCGCAGCCGGTGCAAAGGTCCTCTTTGATGAACCTTGCCTTGCGGCGGATCTTCACGGTGAAGTTGCCCACGAAGCCCTTGACCTCGTCCACCTCGCTGTAAGCGTAGATGTTGATGTTTTCCTGCTGGCTGGCCTCCACCATCTTGGGGGTGAGGATGCACGCCGCGCAGTCGAGGGTGGGGAAGGTCTTGTCCAGCTGCGCCATCTTGCCGCCGATGGTGGGGGATTTTTCCACGATATCCACCGGGAAGCCCGCCTCGGCGATGTCGAGGGCGGTCTGGATGCCGGCGATGCCGCCGCCGATGACCAGCGCCCGCTTGGTGACGGGGCTTTCGCCCGCGGTCAGCGGGGCGTTCAGGTGTACCTTGGCGATGGCGGCGCGGCCCAGAATCACGGCCTTTGCCGTGGCCACGGGCATATCCTTGTGGATCCAGGAGCACTGCTCGCGCACGTTGGCGATCTCCACCATGTAGGGGTTCAGCCCCACGCTGGCCGCCGCCTTGCGGAAGGTGTTCTCGTGCATCCGGGGGGAACAGGAGCAGATCACCACGCCGGTGAGATTGTATTCT
>CAMVNL010000010.1 GCA_947168785.1 uncultured Clostridia bacterium
AGATAACCGGTATCGCTTTAGAATTGATTGTTTTTTACAAGTAAAACAAAGGAGTCTTGTCAATGAAACGTTTTCTGTCCATTCTCTTCTGTCTTCTGTTTCTTTTCGTTCCGTTCTCGGGGCTGAGCGTTTTCGCAGCGCCGACCGTGGGCGCGTACGACCTTTTCGTGTCGCCCGACGGGGACGACGCGGCGGCGGGAACGCAGACTGCGCCGCTGAAAACGCCGGCGGCTGCCAAAGAAAAGCTGAAGGCCCTGCGCGGAACGCTCTCCGAAAATGAACGCGCGACCGTCTGGCTGCGTGGCGGCAGATACGAGTTTTCCGAAACGCTCGAATTCACCAAAGACGATTTGCCGAATATGACCTTCGCCGCCTGGAACGAAGAAGAAGTCGTTTTTTCTGGCGCGCGGGAGATCACGGGCTTTACGGAGGAAACAGCAAACGGCGTGCGGGTATTGACAAAGACGTTGGATCCCGCCGCGGATCCCACCGGGTTCAAATCCCTGTTTGGCGGGGACGAGCAGCTGCCCGTGCCGCGTTATCCGGAAACCGGCTACTTCACGGTGAAGGCCGACGCGCCGGAGGACGACCTCTGGACAGCGGACACCACCCCGTGGAGCTTTACCCGCGGACAGCGCTCCTTCTATGCCGACCCCGCCGACCTCGCGGTGGAGTTTACCAATTTTGAGGACGTGCAGGTGCGCATCCTCCACTACTGGCACGACGAGCTGATGTACCTGACCGGCATTGACCGGACGACGGGGAAGCTCGGGCTTTCCCGCCCGTCCTCCATGCTGATCCGGGACATCGACCGCTATTATTTTGAAAACGTGTTTGAGGCGTTGGACGCGCCCGGCGAGTGGTATCTGAACACAAAGGAAAATAAGCTCTATTACGTTCCGAAGGAGGGCGAAACGGCGGATTCGCTCACGCTGAAGGCTTCCGCGCTGGAACGCCTGATCGATATGGACGGCGTATCGGGCCTTGCCTTTGAGCATATCCGGTTTTCGGAGACCGATTGGGAGATCCCCTCCCCCGGCGAATGGGAGGGCGGCTGGCGCGGTGAAAACGATATCGACGCCCTGCAGGCGGCGCTGGACGTGCGAGGCGTCGTCACCGTGCGGCACGCCGATAACGTCCGTTTTGAGAACTGTGAATTCCGCAACCTCGGCGCGGACGCGGTGAAGTTCATGAACGGCGTGAAGAACAGCGCGGTGGAAAACTGCCTGTTCCGGAACATCGCCGCCACCGCCGTTTTCATCGGTGGAGAGAACTGCCGGCCGGAGGATGAGAACTGCACCGCGAACGTCACGGTGAAGAACAACGACATTTCGGGCTACGGCAGAAAATTCTACTGCGCCATCGGCGTCCATATCACCTACTGCGACGGCGCCGAGATCGCCAACAACGAGATCTCCGACGGCTATTACACCGCCATTTCCTGCGGCTGGAACTGGGGCTATACCTATCATCTCACCAAAAATATCCATATCACCGACAACCTGATCTACAACATCGGGCAGGGCTGGCTTTCGGATATGGGCGGCGTCTATATGCTGGGCGTGCAGCCCGGCACCGTGATTTCGGGCAACGTGATCCACAACGTGGCGGCGGACCCGGGCGAGGGCGGCTACGGCGGCTGGGGCATTTACCTGGACGAGGGTTCCTCCTTTATGCAGGTGTTCAACAACCTCGTTTACTGCTGCGGCAGCCAGGGGCTCAACATCCACTACGGCGAAGGCAACGTCTTCCGGAACAACATTTCCGCCCTGAACGCGGAGGGGCAGGTCAGCCCCGGCAGCCGTATGGAGGAGACCCACGCGACGGCGTTTTATTACAACAATCTCTTTTTAACGGACAACGGCGCGCCCGCCTACGTCTATATGGGGCACACGGGCCACTTTTACGATAACGGCAACCTGTTCTGGGATCTTTCCAAGGGCGGACAGGTCCGCTTTGCCACCGACGGCGGCGAGAGTCTGCTTACGGCGAAGAAAGCGGAAAGGGACGGCTTCCTCCACAATCCCACCTACGCGGACCCGCTGTTTGCGGACGCCGCGCACTTTGACTTTACGCTGGCGGAGGATTCCCCCGCGCTCGCGCTCAACTTCCAGCCCTGGGATTATATGACCGCCGGCACTATACGGGGCTCCACCGTGGGCTTTTCTCTCCCCGGCGGCGCAGTCCGCTATAACGACCACGTGACGCCAACCGCGCCTGCGGCAAAAAAGGGCGCTTTTGCGCTCTCATCCGTGCTGCTGCCGGTGCTGGCGGCGATCGCGGCGCTGGCTCTGCTCGCGCTCACGGTCAAGCTCCTGCTTGCGGCGGACGGCAGGCTTGTGCTCGTGTTGGGGCTGACGCTCTTCTGCGCGCTGAGCGGCTGGTTTGTTTACCGGAATTTCGTCAACTGGTCGCCTGTTTTCTATCTGCTCGGCATGGCGGCGCTTACAAGCGCTGCGGCGCTGGCGCAGTTGCTTACGCGGACAAAGAAAACAAAGCCTGTGTTGAACTTCCTGCTGCACCTGCTTTGTCTTTTTGGCTGCTTCTTCGCGGTCACGCTGCTGCTGAATAACGTATTGCGCATCGGTGAAGCAAACGCCATTTCGGCAACGCTCACGCTGGCGGCCGTTTACGTGTGCTGCTGCGTCGCCCGGTTTCTGTTTCACAATAAGGAAACGGAATAATCAAAGACAAAAGGATGGAAGGGGCAGGATGCAATGAACAGAGAAAAAAAAGAGCGCGGTAAGTCTGCGCTTTGATTCCTTTTCGTTTGACTTCAACGATCTACGCTCCGGCGGCTTACGACCTTACGCGGCGATTTATCCGGATAAATCGTCCGAGGAAGAACGCGTTTATCCGCAAAAGGCGTTCCATGCAGAAGGAGAACGGCCCGCCGAAAGCTTTCTCGGCCCCGTTTGTCTGAGGGTGTTTTCAGGCGGCGACGAAAACTTCCGCCTGGCATGGGAGGTCGGGGAAGCGTCGCGCGACGGCGTGGATCTCTATGTGATGGAGGGCGACTCTATCACGGATATCGTTTCGCAGTATAATATGATGGCGGGCGGCGGCCCCGAGGTGCCGGAATGGGCGCTGCCCGAGGCGCGGCGGATTTTTGCCGATTATCAGAAGAAGCTCACCGCCATCGGCGTGGACGGCTTTAAGGCGGATGAGTGCGACGGCAGCGACAACACCGGCGGCTGGTCCTTCCCGAACCACGCGTCCTTCCCCTCGGGGCTTGACGGCGAGCAGTACCACAATCTTCTGGGTACCCTTTATGCCCGGACGATGCATGAGGCGCTGGATGATCAGTCCACGCTTTTGGAGATCCGCGCCATGGGTGCGCTGGCGGCGCCCTATCCGTTCGTTTTGTATTCGGATCTCTACGACCACCGTGGTTTTGTGCGGGCGCTGGTGAATTCCGGCTTTTCCGGCCTTCTCTGGGCGCCGGAGCTCAGGGACGTTGCCTCCCGCAAGGAGCTGCTGCGGCGGCTGCAGACCGTGACCTTCTCCCCTCAGTGCCTGATCAACGCCTGGAGCTGCGCAAAGATCCCGTGGCTCGACTACGACTGCGTGGACGAAGTGCGCGAAATCTTGACCATCCGGGAAAATCTGATCCCGAAGCTCAAGGCCGCCTTCGACCGCTACCGCGACACGGGCGTTCCGCCGGTGCGGGCGCTTGTGATGGATTATACCTGCGACCCCGAAACCTACGGCATCGACGACGAATACCTGTTTTGCGACGACCTTTTGGTTGCGCCCATCATCGGGACCGAAAGCGACGAGCGGGAGGTGTATCTTCCCGCAGGGACGTGGGTGGATTTCTACACGGGCGAGGCGGTGGCGGCAGGCCGGTTCATTGCCTGCACCGAAAAGATCCCGGTATACCGCAGGATCGGATAAAATAAAAAAACAGAGGTAAGGTAAAATGGGAAAAATCTCGCCTTTATATCAGAACGTGCGGCTCTTCTGCGCCGTGACCAGCGACAACCATATAGACATAAAACATCCGGTGCCCGACGTGCCCGCCATGAGCGAGTTCGGCAGGCAATAAGCGAATAAGCGGTCTGTTCTCCGATTCCTTTTGTTTTATTCATGCGGCAATTATTGCTCCCCCAATTAATACTTGAATATTTCTGCTTGCCTCAACGCCGAAATACGGCGTCAAAAATCCTCGACAGGCGTTAGCCTGCCTTGCGGTTTCTTCCTTGTCTTTCGCCGTTGATTCGGCGCATAAACAATTCAAGATTAAATTGGTGGAGCAATAAACAATTGGAAAAACTGGAGGAAGTGCTGTCGCATTCATAAAACGATCAGAATAAAACCTCCGTCCGCGGCGTTGTGAAGTCGCCGAACAGACGGAGGTCTTTTCTTATATACGTTTTGTAATACACGGGAACCGCGCTTCCAAATCGGTTCTTCGATTCAGCTACCCGACGGAAGGGGTTGCGGCGTCGCCGTAGGGCCGAGTACGACCATTCTGTCCGGTCCGTTTCCGGTCGGAACGAATTTCACACGGTCGATACAGAGCTTTCGCGGCATAGGCTGCGTTAAGCTGTAGTGGCAGTGGTAGACGATAAACAGCTCGCTGCCGTCGGGCGAATACGCAAAGCTGTGATGACCCGGCCCGTGGATATCCGAGGTTGATTGCAGAATGGGATTATATGCGTACCGGGTGAATTTACCGAGGGGGCGATCGGAGGTCAGATAGCCCACCGCGTAATTGACGCTTTCAAACTGGCTGCCGGAATAGGTCAGGTAATAGACGCCGCCATGCTTGATCATATAGGGCCCTTCAATGGTCCGGTCCTCCCAGCCCTCCGCCTTCGCAAGAAGCACGCCGGTTTCCTGCTTCACGGAGGTCAGGTCCTCCGCCAGCTCATAGCCCCAGAGCTGACCGCCGAACTGATCGTAGTGCACCACATACAGATAGGCTTTTCCGTCGTCGTCAAAAAAGACGTTGCCGTCGATGGCGCGCTGCTCGAACAACGGCGAGTCGCTTGTTTTTACGAAGGGACCCTCCGGTGAATCCGCCACCGCCACCGCCAGGTGCATATCCGTGGTATAAAACAGGTAATACCTGCCGCGGTATTTGTATACCTCCGGCGCCCAGAAGCTCTCGTCGCCGTAGATATCGTCCTTATGGGCGACCTGTCCGATCGGCTCCCAGTGGACCAGATCGGTGGATCGGGATGCGCAGTAACCCGTGGGACAGTTGGTGGCGTACATATAATAGACACCGTCGTCATACAGAACGTAAGGATCGGCGGAATCCTCATACAGGGGGTTGGCGTAGGTCTCGCCGGAGAAGCGTTCTTCCGCATCGCCGATTACAGGCTTCGTCGCGTTTCCGCAAACGCCGACGCTGCCGTCGCCGAAGGGAACGAAAAGGTCAAAGACCGGCCAATTCTCCGTTTCAGTCTCATCCAGATAAGCGGTCAGCCTGCCGTCCGCGATATGCAGCGAGACGCTGCGCACCTGCCCAGGGGTCAACGCCGCGTTTTTCACCGCAAGGATCGTCGTCTCGCCGTTTTTCAGCTCCGCGAGGCCAAGCCGTCCGTTGACTGCGTCAAGGAAAAAGAGCCCGCCCGACGCAGCGCCGTCGGAAAGGGAAGCGCCGAACAGCAGACCGGAAACGCCTGTGTTATCCGGTGTTATCGCCGCAGAGACGGAATAGCGCCCCTCGGCCCGTCCGGTTTCTTCCGCAGGGCGCAATGGAACGGTATGAAATCTGCCGTAGGAAAACATGAAACGGCACGTGATCTCCCGTCCGTCGTAAAGCACCCTGCATACGCCGACAGAAACGCAGCGCCGCGGGGAAAAGGCTGCCTGAACGCCGGTGCAAAAGTCTTCCTTCAGCAAACTGTTCTGGTAGTCCATCCGGCGCAGCGCCGGTGAAAACAGACTGAACAGATGCACGAAAAACTGCACGATCCGGCGGATCAGCCGCCCGAACCGTTCCGATTGTGCCACGACGCTTTCATCCTCGAACAGGGAAAAAGTGGACGTTCTCGCGTCGCCGTAATCCAGCCGGTCATAATGTTCATACACTTCGCCGGCCGTGAGATAGGTGTCGGAGGAGGAATAGGACATGGACAGATCCGCGTCCTCAAACTCCGCGAAGGCTTTGACAGAGAGCTTCCAATGGATGATGATCTCTTCCCCGGCCGCGTATTCACTCTTCTCCGGCGCGAATTGAAAATCGATATAATCCAGGGGATCCGCAGGAACCGTCACCCCCGCGGCGGGAAACGACAGTCCCAAGGTCAGAACCATAGCAAGGAAAAATGATACAGTCTTTTTCATATTTATACCCCTCTTCTTCGTGACACTACCATTATTGATTCACCGGAACAAAGTAACGGTGGAATCTGTCAGATATCAGGTGATGCCTGACAGATCCCTCTTATGCGAATGCGTTCATGCTTCGGTGAATGATGTTATCCTGCAGATGGAAGGGCAGCTTGACAAAATACTGGCTGAAGCCACCCACGCGGACGATCAGGTTTTGGTGCAGCTCCGGGTGGACCTGCGCGTCCAGCAGCTCCTCCGGCGATACCACGTTCACCTGCAGCGTCTGGCCTCCCTCGTTAAAATAGGTCTTCGCCAGTGCCAAAAAGGCCTGCCGCCCTGTGGGGCTGTTGAACTGGGCCTTGTCAAATTTCATCTGCATCACGTTGCCGCTGGTGGCCAGGTACTGGTTGCCCCGCAGTACGGAGTTGAGCAGCGCAGTGGGGCCACAGGTATCGCAGCCAGGGGAGGCGCCGATGCTGTCCGCCAGCAGCCGCTCGCCCTTTTTCTTGCCGTTGGGCAGCGCCCCGCAGTGGTAGCCGTAGTTAGGCGCCCGGTGGAAGGTGGAACAGCCCACGCCGAACACGCCGCCCCGGAAGGTCTGCTTCGTCTGGAAGAAGCGGTAAAGGTGATCGGTAATCTCCGCATAGAGGGCGTCCACGTCCTCCTCGTCGTTGCCGAATTTATGCCAGTGCTTCACATCCTGATACAGGTCGTCGTACCCCTCAAAATCCTTTTCCAGCGCGTCGATCAGCTGGGCCATGGTGTATTTTTTCTCGTCAAACACGTAATGCTTCACAGCGGCGAGGGCGTCCGCCGTATCCGGCAGTCCTTCGGTGAGCACCTGGGCGTGGCCGTAAATAGGCCCCCTGTTCTTGTAATCCAGCCCCTTTTCAATGCAGCCCTGCACCATGATGGATTTCCATGGGTTAGGCGCCATCTCCGCAAAGACCCGCTGGGCCGCGTTGGAGGTGCGGACGATGTATTCGCCCATATATTCGATCTGTTGTTTGTAGGCCTCCATCAGCTCGTCAAAGGAGGTAAACTGCCTGGCGTCGCCGGTGGAAAGACCCAGCTTTTCATGGCTGAACTGACATACGCCGTCGAACAGGGCAAACTCCAGCGCCTTGACCACGCTGATCTCGCCGTCCTCCAGCCCCATGTGGGACTTGCCGAAGATATCGATCTGGTTGCAGCCGTTCATGCAGTACAGGTGCGCGTCCGACGGAGGCACGCCGATGGCCTCCAGCGCGGGGCAGACGCATTCGTCGTTATAGATGGCGGGCATGCCGATTCCCGTGCCCAGCGTCTGAACAGCCAGTGCCCACAGATCCTCCGGCGTACCGGGGTGGACCCGGAAGGTGAGGTTGGGCGTGTCGTATTGCATTTCACCCGCCAGCCGCAACACGTCGTAGGTGAGGGCGCAGGAGCGGTCGTTGCCGAATTCGTCGCTGCCGCCCACGCACAGGTTCCAGGTGCGGGTCTCATGGAACAGCTCCCACAGCTGTCCGAGGCAGGCGTAACGGTCCGTTGGATCGTCATTTTCATAGTATTCCCCCAAAGCGTAGTCGAACAGCCCGGGTGAATCGATATCGATAAAGGAAAAGCACAGCCAGAAAAACTGGCAGGCCTCAAAAAAACTGCGCGGCTTTTTGCGTGGGATCCGCTCGAAGGTCTCGATCAGCCGGGTCAGCAGGGCCTTTTCCTCTTCCTGTGCCCCGACCAGCCGTTCCTCCGCCATGGCCTTGAAGCGGTCGGCCACAGTCTCCACCGCCTCCACGCACAGCAGCAGGCCGTCGTAAAAATCGGCCTTGTCCGTGTGGATCTTCCGGAACCGCCCGATTTTCGCCCGGATCCCTTCGGTACCCAGCCGCAGCAGCATTTCGTAGTCGGGGTTGGAGTGGCCTCCCCCCGCCGCCCAGCAGCACTTGTTGATCTCCAGCTTTTCCTCCTTGGGGGTGCGGTACTTGCTGATGACCCGCAGCGTCTCATAGGGACGGAAGTAGTCGTAGTAGTAGTTCAGCAGTTCCTCCTCGTCCTGGAACTGCTTTACCTCGGCGTCGTGCTTGCCCTCCCGCAGTACGATGCCGTCGGCGCGGCTGTAGCCCACCGCCTGATTCCAGAAGCTTCCTTTTGTCCATTGGAACCAGTGGGAAAGATCCAGCGACAGCTCGCCCTTTTTCGCCCACTGGAGAATACCGCTGGCAATACGGTATCCAATATCCTCCCTGCCCGCATGGATGTATCCCCAAGCGAAAGGTTCCCATTTTTCGATTTCCATTGATATGCCACTCCCTTCCGTAAATTTACAGAAACAGAACTGAGTCGGTTTGATTTTTTATTTATCCTATCACACCGCCCATGATGAAGTCAAGCATAGGTTGGTCAGATACTTGGGATCTGTGTGGTCAGGTACCTGGGATCTGTGTGGTCAGGTACCTGGGATCTGTGTGGTCAGGTATAAAAAAACTGGCGCCTTGATTATTCTCTGTATTTATGCTATGATTCTCTTACAAATGAAAACGGTTCGCGTAAATGAGAAAATCCTTTCTGTGTCAGCTTATTATCGACGGAACCGTTTCATCATTCGGGAGGCTTTCAGATGGTCAGAACTATGAAAAAAACCGTTTCCGTTCTGCTCTCTGCCCTTTTCCTTTGTTCGGGTTGTTCTTTTGCGCGGGCGGCGGAAACGGACGAACCGCTGCTCTGCAGGGAGGCGGAAGACTGGAACGCGCTGTTTGACCGCAGAGGCAGACTAACGCCGGGATGGCTTGCCGCAGACGGGATCTATACTGTCAAAACGGAAGAGAACAAGGCCGTTTTTATTTTCAGCGATACCCTGATCGGAAAATCGGATGAAACAGGGAAACCGAAAAACGCCGCCATGGCGAATCATTCCGCCGCCGTGCTGCGGGGAACGCAGCCCCTGCCGCAGCATATGACTTATTATTTTGGCGCAAACGGCGCGCGGTGGGATACGGGAAATCTGTTCGGCGGACGATATTGGCTGTTTGACTGTGTCTATCTGTCTCATACGTTATATATCCTTGCGTTCGAGCCAAATGAAACCTGGAAACCGCGGAACGTGCGGCTGATTTCCGTTCCCGTGGTAAACGGCACGCCCGATTTTTCCCGGTATTCCGTGCAGGAAGCCTCTCCGGCACTTTGCCTGTGGCCGTCGGACGGAAGTTACTGTTACGCGTTCGGGCAGGGGATCACCGATCATTCTCAAATCGACGGCTACGTTTATATTTACGGCTATAAAGATCCATTGCAAAGCTTTGAAAGCCGGGATCTGCTTGTTTCCCGCATCAAGGCGGAGGATTTCGGTGATTTTACGAAGCTCCGTTACTGGAATGGGGAAGACTGGTGCCATGAGATCGAACGCGCAGCCGATATTGCGGAGAACGTCTCCTGTGAAATGAGCTGTACCCGGATCGCCGACGGTCCGCTGAAGGGTAAATATATTCTTGTGTATATGCACGCCTGCAATTCCGGCGATCTGATGTATGCGCTGGGCGACAGTCCTATCGGTCCGTTTTCTGAGCCTGTTAAGTTTTTTACTGCACCGGAGAACGGTCAGCCGGCCGCCAACGGAATGGATACGCTCTATGCGTATAACGCGAAAGCGCACCCGGCGCTCTCGCCTGAAGGCGCGCTGCTTGTGAGTTATAACGTCAATTCCTCCGGCGAACAGTATACCACGGATTATCATCCTCGTTTTATATATCTGAGCCTGACGCCGGGAGAGGAACCTAGCCAGCAGAGAACCGTTTCCCGTTTACAGGCGTTTCTTCAAAAGGTTCTCCGTTTTATTCTGCGGTTTTCAAAAAGGCACTGAACCGGAAAAAGAGAGGGTGAAAAATGATAAAAACAGCTTTTGACGCGCAGAGATTCCAGTGGCAAAGAAACACCGTCGATCAGCTGCCGAAGCACGATCTGTTTTTCGGTACCCCGGTGAATACCGCATTTGCCGGTTTTTCCATCGGCGACGGCGACATGGGATCGCTTCTTTGGCTGGGGAAGGACGGCTTTCATATCCACGTCAACAAATGCGACCTTTGGAACGACGCGCCGGCGGGGGTAACGCCGGATGATGAGATCTTTTGTTCCGGCCGGGACGAAGCGCTGACCTCTCTGCGGCACGGCGGCGAGATCACCGTTGGGTTTGACTGCCCGATTTTTGAATATCTGTACCAGGAGGATTTTTCGGCGCGTCTCTCTTTATCGGACGCCGCCGTCCGGATCAACGCCGAAACGCCCTTCGGCGCGCTGACTGCGAAGGCCTTTGCCGATGCAAAGAGCCATACGTCCGTCCTGAGAATCGAGCTTAACATGAAAGAGGGCGTCGCGCCGCAGCTGCGGCTGGCCCGCTGGGGAAGCCGGAATTTGTGGCGATGGTATGCGCAGCAAAAATTTGCGCCGTCAACGGGACTTGAAGGCACCGAAGCATTTGCGGACGGGAATCTGCTCTTCATCACCCAGGAACTGAACGCCTCCTGTTTTTGCATCGGGCTCGCGGTTGAAAGCGCTGCATCTGTCAGCTGTTCCGAACGGATCAACGCGCATGTCTGCGGCCTTCGTTTACAAAAAGATACGAAGCAGCGGTTTACGCTTTATTATTCGATCGCCCTCGGCGCGGATCGCCTGCAGGCAAAAGAAAGCTGCCGAAAGCGGCTGCTCACCGCTGTCGGCCGCGGCGCAAACGCCCTGTATGAAGATCATAAGGCCGCATGGGAAACGTTTTGGAGCCGCTCCTTTGTTTCTTTGCCTGACGATTATGTCGAAAACATCTGGTATCTCTATCTTTACTATATGAACAGCGAGAGCCGCGGGGCGTATCCGCCGCATTTCACCTGCGGCCTCTGGGGCTTTTATCACGACTTTATCCCGTGGAATTATTATTTTCACTACAATATGCAGCATCTGTATGCGCCGCTTGGCGCCGCCGGGCACGGGGAACTGGCGGAGAATTATTATGACATGCGCCGCGCGGGGCTGGATACCGCCCGCCTGTACGCAAAACGGGTAAAAAAGGCGCATGGCGCTTTCTATCACGACGTGTCGGACCGCTTCGGCAGATGCGCCGACTATGATTCCGACAACTGCACGCCGGGGGCGCAGATCGCCATGCAGATGTATCGCCACTGGCGGTATACCGGGGATGAGACCTTCCTGAATGATACCGTTTTGCCGGTGATGAAAGGCGCAGCGGCGTTTTATCTGAGTATTCTGCAAAAAGAAGACGACGGCTATTATCATATCCACGGCACGACCGCGTATGAGGGGAACCGGCCGACGGACGATACGCTGACGGACCTTGTAATGGTCAGAGCGCTTTTTACGGCTTATTCGGCGTTTGCGGATGCTTCGATGAAAACGCGCATCAACGACGTCCTTTCCGCGCTGCCTCCGCCCGTCACGCTTCCGCTTTCGCCGGAGGACTGGGACGGGGAAACGTTTACCCGCGGTATCGGCACAGGAAGAAAACCCTATGGGGACAAAACAGTGTTTTCCGCCGGTCTGCGCGACGGCGCGCCCGTTCGGATCATGAAAAAAGAACCGGAATACGGCTTTCCGGATATCGAGCTGTGCCCCCTCTATCCCGCCGGGATCTTCGGGCTCAAGGACCGGGGAACGCCGCTTTTTGACACCATGCGCAATCAGATCCTGCTCGGGTCCGGCACGGACATGCAATGGAGCATGTATCCGGTGTATCTGGCGCGTATGGGCATGGCGGACGAGCTGCAGGGCATGGTCCGCACCATGCTGGATCTTTGGCAGCGGTTCCCGAACGGGATGGGCTGCGAAGCGGGCATGGTTCCCGCTTTCAATGCGGCGCAGTGGAACAGCGTCAAAAACGTGGAAACGCAAACAGTCACCAAAATGTCGCCGGAGCCCTTTGCGCATTTTGACTTTGAAACAGTCCCCATTATCGCCCAGAGCGTGAACGACGCGCTGCTGCAAAGCCACGAAGGCGTTCTGCGGCTCTGCCCTGCGGTGAAGCAAACGGACAGCGTCTCCTTTTCCCTCTATGCCGAGGGCGGTTTCCTTGTAACGACGGAGGTGGGTCTGGAGGGCTTTGTCGCCACGGTTGAGAATCTGCGGGGTGAAGACTGCTTCCTTATTCTGTCCGCGCATCTCGATACAAAGGATCTGTTTTTCTATCTTATGTCCGACGGCGTTTTGGAAGAAACAAAAATCCGCAGCATCAAAAAGGGCAGAGAAAACACGCTGGAGCTTTGCTGCAAAAAAGGGGACTGCATTTTGATCTCTTCCGTCCCAAAGGAAGAACTGCGCTTCTGTCCGCCCGAAAAAGCGCCGGAAAACCGGAATATGAAGGAATGCGGGCGGGCTTGCCTCGGTTCGCCGCGTCTGCCGAAATGATGATTGAAATATAAAAGGAAATTCAGGTGGCACGATGAATAAAATCTACAATTCCGTGCGTGTATCGGTCCTCAATTGGATCGACGACAACGCCTTCAACAATCTGCTTGCTTTGCTGATCGATTATAAAGACTGTGTGCAGCAGATCGCTTTTTTCAGCTCCGACTTCCATCCGCCGCTGCCGCTCCGGACGGCAAAAACGCATTTTTCCATTTTGCGGGATCGGATCGAACGCGCGAAGGAAGCGGGTTTTTCCTGCGGGATCAACATGCTTTCCACCATCGGCCACCACCCGGAACGCATGGACGAAGCGCTCAGCGGCCCCTGGCGGCATATGACGAATATCGACGGCGAAGCGTGTGAAGCGTCCTTTTGCCCTGGGGATGAGGCGTATCAGGCGGAATATGTCGCGCCCTTATATCGGCTGTGCTGCGAAGCGAAGCCGGATTTTATCTGGATCGACGACGATATCCGTTACGGGCATATCCCCATCGGCAACGGCTGCTTTTGCGACGGCTGCATTGCGCGCTTCAATCAAGAAAATCACCGGCATTTTTCAAGAGAAGCATTGAAAACAGCGTTGGAAGCGCCGGAGAACACCCAACTCCGGAAGGCCTGGCTGCGGCACCAAAGCCGGAAGATCGCCGACCTGCTCCGGATGATCCGCCGTACGGTCAACGCCTGCGACGACGGGATCACGCTTGGGCTGATGACGGGAGAGCGTTATTTTGAGGGCTATGATTTCCCGCTCTGGGCAGATGCGCTTTCGGACGGCGGCCGTTATGAGATCCTATGGCGGCCGGGCGGCGGCGCATATACGGACCAACCGTTTCTTTCGCAAATCGAAAAAGCGGGGCAGATCGGACGGCAGTGCGCCGGGCTGCCGGAAAACGTGACGGTCGTGCAATCCGAAATCGAAAATTTCCCTTACCGGCTGCTGCAGAAAAGTCCCCGTTCCACGGCGCTTGAAGCGCTGCTGTACGTTTCCGCGGGATGTACAGGGGCGGCGTTCAACATCCTGCCCTCAGCTCCTTATATTGAAAATCCTTACGTGATGCGGGGTCACTTTACCGCCGTCAGAAACGTCTTTCCGTTTGAAAAACTGCTTTCCGATCTGGCGGGGCGAACGCCTACTGCGGGCGTCTATGACGGCTGGCATCCGCGTGCGCAGGCTGCTGTTTCCGGCAGCTTCCTGCACGGCTGGGGCGGCAGCTTTGCAGAGAATTGGAACGCGGTTTATACGCTGGGTTTGCCCGAAAGCTTTGATTTCCATACTGCCGCCGCTTACCTGCTCACCGGGACCGCACCGCGCGCATATACGGAGGACGAACTGCTGAAAATGCTTTCCGCCGGCGTTTATATGGACGCCGGGGCGCTGCAAACGCTCAACGAAATGGGATACGCGGAGCTGACAGGTTTTTCCGTGGGCGAACGTTTCCGGGAGGACCATCTTGAGGTCTATACGGACCATCCGCTCAACCGCGGCTTTGCAGGCAGGGCGCGGCATTGTCCGCAGGTCTTCGTGCGCGGGGAATCCGCTGCGCTGCTGCCGACGGATGGCGCCGAGCCGCTTTCGTATCTTACGGATTTCCACGGCAAAACCGCTGCCGGCTGCGCCCTCGGCCTGTATCAAAACAAGCTGGGCGGAAAGATCTGCGTTTCTTCCCACTACGCGGCGGCGGACATGGGCGACCCGTTTAAGGCCGCTCAGATGAAACGGCTCTTTCGGCTGCTTTCGGACGACCGCCTGCCGTTTCTGCCGGAAAGCTGCGTCCGCCTGCGTTCCTTTGCGCGGCAGACGCCGCAGGGGAACGCCGTGATCCTTTTCAATCCGAACCTTGACTGTCTGAACGACGTTGCGGTTCTGTACGCGGGAAACCGATCCGAGATCGATTATATCGGCGAAGACTGTAACAGGCAGCGCCTTCCCGCCGCGGGAACGGACGGCAAGATGACGCGGTTTCTTCTTCCGCCGCTGCCGCCCTTTTCCATGGCACTGTTATTACCGAAGGAGATGGAATCATGACAGAACATTTTTATCACATCGGGCAACGCACCGGAAAAGCCCCGGTTATCAAAAAATGCGGCGCAGTTGGCCGCGGCATGGAACAGACCCCTGTTGTATGGAACAACGAATTGTATCTTGTGGAAAGCAGGGAACCCGATGATCTCAGTCCCGTGCAGTATATCCGGGTCCGTAACGAAAAAACCGGCGCTGTTACTGCGCCGTTCGGTGAAAACTGCTATTTTGCCTCCGCGTTTGCCGAAGACGGGGTTCTCTATGTGTTTGCCACGTCCCGATTTGACGACAAACCTCTTACAATGTATCAGTCGGAGGACGCTGCCGCCTGGCACGATCCCCGCGGCGGCCACACGGTCCGGATGTTTTATTCTTCAGATCTTGTCCGGTGGGAAACCGTGGAGATCCTCCACTGTCCGGACAAACGGCTGTGGAATACCTCTGTCTGCCGCGGCGACGACGGCTACCGTATGGCGATCGAGGCCAGCGCCAATCCCGGAGAGGAGAACAAAAACTCCGCCGTCGGCCGGCCCTTCACAAGCTTCTTTGCCCGTTCCTCCGACCTGTTTCACTGGGAGATGCTGCCGGATGCATACGCCTATACGCCGAACCGCTATAACGCCTGCCCGGCGCTGCGCTATACCGACGGCTTTTATTATATGATCTGTCTGGAAGCCCTGCCCTGCCAGCGGTATGCGCCTTATATCTACCGCACGAAAAACTTTCTGGACTGGGAAGTGGGATTCCATAATCCCATTATGATGTACGGGGACGATGACAGGCGCGTCAAACCCGGCTGTACCTTGTCGCCGGAGGATCTCGACCTCCTCGAAACCGGTCTGAACATCAACTGCAGCGATCTGGATCTTTGCGAGTTCGAGGGAAAAACCCGCATCTACTACGCCAACGGCGACCAGATGACCTATAGCTTTCTCTGCGAGGCGGAATACGACGGTCCGCTCAGCGATTTTCTGAAGGCATTCTTTTGCTGAACCGACCGTTGCAGCTTCTGCCGACAGCTGCGCTGAT
>CAMVNL010000011.1 GCA_947168785.1 uncultured Clostridia bacterium
ACGTGGATACCTGCAACGCCAACACCGGCCCCATCTTTCTGGCCTATCGCCGCATCGGCGTCATTGACGCGGTGATCGACAAATATACCGCCCTTGCGCCGGAATACGACTTCATCAGCGAGGGGGGCGTAAAAAACACCGTATGGGTGATCGGCGACGCGGCCGATATCGCCGCCGTCGCAAAGGGCTTCGGCGGGGTGGAATCCCTCTATATCGCCGACGGCCACCACCGGGCGGCCTCCGCCGTCAAGGTGGCGCTGAAGCGCCGCGAAGCCAACCCCGTCTATACGGGGGAAGAGGAGTTCAACTTCTTTCTGGCGGTGTACTTCCGCGCGGACGAGCTGAAGATCCTTGACTATAACCGCCTGCTGAAGGACACGAACGGCCTTTCCGACGAAGAGCTGTTCGGGAAGCTGGGCGAGGTGTTCACCATGGAAAAGAGCAACGCGCCGGTAAAGCCCGCCGCCCGCCATACCTTCGGCATGTTCTACAAAGAGCAGTGGTACGCTCTGACGCTCAAAGAGGGCCTTGCCGACGAATCCGACGCGGTGGGCAGCCTTGACGTTTCCCTGCTGCAAAAACTGGTGAACGAGCCCATCTTCGGCATCGGCGACCCGAGAACGGACAAGCGCATCGACTTTGTGGGCGGCATCCGGGGCCTTTCAGAGCTGGAAAAGCGCTGCCGGGAGGATATGGTTCTCGCCTTTTCCATGTACCCCACCTCCCTCGACGAGCTGATGGCCATTGCCGACGCGGGCGAGATCATGCCCCCGAAATCCACGTGGTTTGAGCCAAAGCTGCTCAGCGGATTGTTCATCCATCCGCTTTCATGAGGGACAAGCGCAGAAAAAACGAAAAAAAACCAAAAAAATCAAAAAAAAGCTTGCAATTGCGGCGGGAATCTGTTATTATGTTTTCTGCTGATTTATTAGTCCAGTAATCAAAGGAGGTGCGCTCCAAATGGCAAAATGCGATTTTTGCGGAAAAGACGTGAAGTTCGGGATCAAGGTTTCCCACTCCCACAGAAGATCCAACAGAACCTGGAAGCCCAACGTGAAAAGAGTCAAGGCGATCGTCAACGGCTCCCCCTGCAGAGTTTATGCCTGCACACGCTGCCTGCGTTCCGGTAAGGTCACCAGAGCGGTCTGATTCCAATTACAGAACGAAGAATATAAGCCGAAGGTTCGCCTTTCGGCTTTTTTCTTTTTCCATAAGTGTACAGCGCAGTTCCGATTTATTAATGCGGCAATTAAATGGTTGAAAAAAGAAAGATTGTGCTGCCGCATTAATAAAACGATCATAACGCCGTTTTTTGCCGTTTTACGGCAAAAAACATGGCGAAATATTACTTCGGCAATCATAAAGCCATCGTTTATCATTCAAATTGTTTAATTGCCGAAGTAATAACGACGCAAGGCGCGTGATACGCGAAGAAACACTTGCGTTGAAAACGCAGCTGAGGCTGCGTGCTACGGGGTCTCGACATTTTTCAACGTATTGATTCCAATCGCGCAATCCTCCGGGATAAAATAAAATAAATAAAATAAAGGTCAAAAAATACTTGCCAAACCACAGGAAAAGTAGTATAATCATTACCAAGTGAAAAAGACTTGAATTTTGCTTCTGTCATGCGGCGTGTTGGTCCTGTGCGACGGAGCGCCGCGAACCATGTCAGGCGGGGAACCGAGCAGCATTAAGCGGTCAGCCCGTGCGACACAGTCCGCCTGCACGCCGTGTGACAGAGGCAAAATTTTATTTATAAAAGTGAAGCACATCACTTTATCAAATCAAAAACGCGCAGCGTTTTTCCGACTTTCAACTTTTATCTTTCAACTTTCAACTTTCAGAAAAAAACTTCCTCCCCACAGAAAGGACTGTCCCGCATTGTACCGCGTCCTCTACCGTAAATGGCGGCCGCAGGTGTTTGCCGACGTGATCGGCCAGCCCCAGGTCACCAAGACACTCTCCTATCAGATCCGGGAAAACCGCCTGGCCCACGCCTACCTGTTCACGGGTTCGCGGGGGACGGGCAAAACCACCTGCGCGAAAATATTCGCCAAGGCGGTCAACTGCCTGCACCCGGTGAACGGCGACCCCTGCAACGAGTGCGAGATCTGCCGCGGCATCGACAACGGCTCCGTGCTGGACATTGTGGAAATCGACGCCGCCAGCAACAACGGTGTGGACGATATCCGTCTGCTGCGGGACGAGGTCAACTTCACCCCCTCCCAGGCCACCTACCGGGTCTATATCATCGACGAAGTCCACATGCTCTCCATCGCGGCCTTCAACGCGCTGCTGAAAACGCTGGAAGAGCCGCCGGAGCACGTCAAGTTCATTCTGGCCACCACCGAGGTACACAAGCTCCCTTCCACGATCCTCTCCCGCTGCCAGCGGTTTGACTTCCGCCGGATCGAGCCCGCCTGCATCGCGGACCGGCTGGTGGAGATCGCCAAGGCGGAGAACGCGTCGCTGGACTACGACGCGGCGGTGCTGATCGCCCGCATCGCGGACGGCGGCATGCGGGACGCCCTTTCGCTGCTGGACCGCTGCCTTTCCGTGGCGGGCGACGTGACCGCGGACGTGGTCTCCTCCTCCGCGGGCCTGATGAGCCGCGAATATATCTACGACCTGATGGACGCCGTCGCCGCCAAGGACACGGCCCGGTGCCTTTCCATTCTGGACGAGCTGCACAAGGCATCCTGCGATACGGAGCGCCTCTGCGTGGAGCTGATCGACCGGTTCCGCAGCTTTCTGATCGTGAAGACGGTGGCCCACCCGGAGAACCTGATCGTCTGCACCGCCGAGGAGCTGGCGCGGATCAAGGCCTCCGCCGAGATGTTCACGCAGGAATACGTGCTTTACGCGCTGGGCGTGCTGGCCGCCTCGTCGGAAGCCATCCGCCGCACCCAGAACCGCCGCATTGAGGCGGAAATGGCGCTGATTCGCCTGTGCCGCCCGGAGACCGACGTTTCCGTCACCGCGCTGACCGCAAGGGTGGCCGCGCTGGAAAAAGAGATCGCCCGGCTGAAAAGCGGCGCGGTCGCCTTCTCCCCCGCCGAAACGCCCGTTTCTCAAACGCCCGTTGAAACGCCCTCGCCGCGGCAGCAGGCCGCCCCGCCAAAGCCGGCCCCCGCCCCCGTCGCCGCACCGGCGGAACTCTCCGAAAACGACGCGACGATTCCGCTGCTTTTCGACGACGCGCCGCCCTTCGACGAGGCGCCCCCCTTTGACGACGCGCCGCCCCTGCCGGACGAGCCCCCCATGGACGAGGCGTTCCCGGCTCCGCAGCGAGACAGCCGTGAACAGCGGCCCTCTTTCGCCGGCTTCGCTTCAGACCGGCCCTCCTCCGGCAGCTTTGCGGACAGATTCGCCGCCGCCGGAACGGAAGAGACGGACGACGAGCCCTTTGACTTCGACGCCTTCATGAGCGAACACGCCGGAAGCGGGTCCTCCGCCGACAGCAACCCGCCGGCCCCCCCGGACGACGGATTTGACTTTGACGCCTTTATGCAGGAACACGCCGGAAGCCCGCAGGCCGGGGACGCCACCGTACCGCTCCCCTTCGATCCGGCAGCAGGCCCCTCCGCCGCCCCGCAGACGCAGGTGCTGACGGACGAGCCGACGACCACGCCCATCGACGGCCGCACGTGGATGCAGATCATCCTCGGCACGGAAAAGCGGTTTGCCCCGCTGATCGGCCAGCTGACGGATTCCACCGCCTCCATCGCGGGCAACACCATTCTCATCCGGCTGGGGGAAAACAAGATCAAGACCTTTATCAACCCCGCCTATCTCTCCAAATACGTCAGTGAAGCCGCGCTGGAAACGCTCGGCAAGCAATACAACATCAAAGTAGAGTAAAAGGAAGTAACCGATATGAAAGCAAGAATCCCCAACCAGCCCTCCCGCAATGATAGGATGCAGAAGATCCAGAAGATGCAGAAAGAGATGAACAACGTGCAGGAGGAAGTGGAAAACACCGAGTTTTCCGCCAGCTCCGGCGGCGGCGCGGTGGAAGTGACCGTCACCGGCAAGCACGAGGTGAAAGCGATCAAAATCCAGCCCGAAGTGGTGGACCCCGAGGACGTGGAGATGCTGGAAGACCTGCTGATCGCCTCCCTCAACGAAGCCATCCGCAAGGCCAACGACACCATGGAAACCAGAATGAACGGCCTGACGGGCGGTCTCAACATTCCCGGTCTCGGCGGGCTGGGCCTTTGATTTATGGACAGCGCCGTTTCATTTGAAAAGCTGATGGCGCAGTTCCGCCGCATGCCCGGCATCGGGGCGAAGACCGCCATGCGGCTCGCCTTTTACGTGCTGGAACTGCCCAAGAACGAGGTGGAGGGACTGGCGGAGACCATCCGCGAGGCAGGGGAAAAGATCCACCGCTGCCCCGTCTGCTGCAACCTGACAGACGAAGAGCTGTGCCCCGTCTGCAAAAACGTCAACCGCAAGCACGGCCTGATCTGCGTGGTGGAAAACGTGGAATCTCTGATGGCCATTGAAAACACCAAGGAGTACGGCGGCGTGTACCACGTGCTGCACGGGGTGATCTCGCCCCTGGACGAGGTGGGCCCCGAGGATATTACCCTGAAAGAGCTGCTGGCCCGCGTCAACGAGGGGGGCGTGGAAGAGGTCATCATGGCCACGGGCAGCAACGTGGAGGGCGAACTGACCGCCATGTATATCTCCAAGATGCTCAAACCCCTCGGCGTGAAGGTCACACGGCTTGCCTACGGCCTGCCGGTGGGCAGCGATCTGCAATATGCGGATTCCGTCACGCTGTCACGGGCGATTCAGGGACGGCAAGCGCTTTGATCCCCGGTAGCGCGGCACCTCAGTGCCGCTTCTGGCAATAACAATCTGTTTTACGCATTGTCCCCCTCTGGCAGACCGTGAGTTTAAAGCTGCCGGTTCCAAACGATAACCTGTATAGCAGTTACATCTATCGTCAGCGGCACTGAGGTGCCGCGCTACCATCATAAAAAAGGAGAGAAAATATGAAATACGCCATCACGTTTGATATCGGCACCACGGGCGTCAAGACCTGTGTGTTTGAGATTTCGGATACCATCAAGCTGCTGGGCAGCGCCTCCAAGGGCTATCCGCTCTACGTCTTCCCGGACGGCGGCGCGGAGCAGGACCCCGACGAATGGTGGGAAGCCGTCTGCGACACTTCAAAGAAGGCCGTTGCCGACGCGGGCGTCTCCCCCGACCGGATCGAGGGAATCTCCTTCTGCTCGCAGATGCAGGGTCTTGTGCTGGTGGACAAGGACGGCAACGCCATCCGCCGCGCCTTCAGCTATATGGATCAGCGGGCCCGGGAGGAGCTGAAAAAGGGCATCGCCCACGGCATTCAGGTGGCGGGCGCCAGCGTTCCAATCCTGCTGAAATCACTGGCCATCACCGGCGCGGTGGCGGCCTCCGTCAAGGACCCGGTGTGGAAATACAACTGGGTCAAGAACCACGAACCCGAAAACTACAAAAAGATCTATAAATGGCTGGACGTGAAGGAATACCTGATCGCCCGCATGACCGGCCGCTGCGTGATGACGCGGGATTCCGCCTTCGGCGCGCTGCTGTACGACCTGAAGCACGACTGCTGGTCCGAAAGCCTGTGCAAAACGCTGGGCGTAAACCCTGCCCACATGCCGGAGCTGGTGAGATCCACCGACGTGGTGGGCGGCCTGCGGGAAGCCCAGGCAAAGGAGTTGGGCCTGAAGGCCGGTACCGCCGTCTTCGGCGGCGGCGGCGACGCGTCCCTCATCGGCGGGGACGGCTGTTGTGGCGGCGACGGTTGAGCGCGGCGTGGGCGCGGGGGCGGTAGCGCCCGGCGACACCCACATCTACTGCGGCACCTCCGGCTGGGTCTCCACGGTGGTGGAAAAGAGCATCGTGGACGCTTCCGCCATGATCGCGGCCATCGTGGGCGCGGACCAGGGCAAGTTCAACTACTTCGCCGAGCTGGAGACCGCCGGCAAATGCCTGGAGTGGGTCAAGGACCACTTGGCGCTGGACGAGATCAACATCTACCTCAAGAAAGAGGACGTGGCCGCCAGCTTTGAGACCGAATACACCAGCCTTTACGACTATATGACGGAGATCATCGACAAGGTGCCCGCCGGCGCGGGCGGCGTGATCTTCACCCCGTGGCTCCACGGCAACCGCTGCCCCGTTGAGGACCCCAACGCCAGAGGCATGTTCTTCAACCTGTCGCTGGAAACGGGCAAGAGCGATATGATCCGCGCCGTCATCGAAGGCGTGTGCTATCACCTGCGCTGGTTCATGGAGGCGGAGGACAAGAAGGTCAAGTCTTCCGAGACGATCCGCTTTGTGGGCGGCGGCGCGCTTTCCTACGCCACCAGCCAGATCCTCAGCGACGTGCTTGGCAAAAAGGTGGAGACCGTTGACAAGCCCCAGAACGTGGGCGCGGTTGGCGCGGCCGTCACCATCGCCGTGGGCCTGGGCCTGATCGACGGCTTCAAGGACGCCAAGAAGCTGATCCCCGTGGTGAAGACCTACACCCCCAACGCCGCCAACAAGGCCGTCTATGACAGGCAGTACGCCGTGTTCAAGGAGCTGTATAAGGTCAATAAAAAGAACTTCGCGGCGCTGAACGGTTGATTCCGGTAGCGCGGCACCTCAGTGCCGCTCATGCAACAACAACTGTTTCAGATCAAAAAAAACAGCATCCTGAAAAACGATGCTTCCTCTGATTTTTTTAATTCAACAATATTTCATTGGCAAATAGCGGCACTGAGGTGCCGCGCTACCGGGTCAGCGAAATCCGATCGCGCCCTTCAAAAAAAGGAGACAAAAAATGACACAGCAACAGATGATGGAGATGCTCTACGCGGGGATCGAGCCCGCCATGACGAGCTGCGGCTTTACCGCCGAACGGCAAGCGGACGCCCCCAAGGGAAGCAGCCCGGTATATGAGCGGGAAAGCCAGTCCGTGATCGACTTCAAAAGCGACAAGGGCAGGGCCCGTTTCGTGTTCAATAAAGACAGGATCCACCTGCTCTTCGGCGCCAACGATATCGACCTGACGGACGATTCCGCCTTCAACCTCGATTCCACCTACCTCTTCGTGCTGGAGGAATACGGCGAGAAGGATCTGAAGAGCCTTGTCAATGAGATCTCCGAATACATGACGGATACCTATCTCGTCAAAAAGAAGACGAACACGAAGATGAAGGCCCCGGCCACCGTCTCAAAGGCGGCGGCAAAGAGCGGCGCGATGGCCTACGATCCCATCACCCTGGCCACCAAATTTGCCGGTATGTTCCCCGCGCTGAAGGACGATATCAAGGACAACATCAACACCTACGGCGAGTTTCTGTGCGAGGATTTCTTCGTGAATCACGCCAACCGGTATATCATGGACGTGATCCGCTCCAACAATCCCCAGCAGATGAAGAAGGTCTTCAACATTCTGGGCGAGGTCTATGAGGACGGCACCAACGAGGTGCAGAGCCTGATCGCCGTGACGATTCTCGGCGAGATCAGGAACGACCCCCACATTATTCAGCAGATCATGCCCTATCTGACGGATACCATGCTGGAGCCGGTGCTGGCGGCCAACGAGCGGCTGGCCAAGAGCAAATCCAGCCAGCTCCGTTTGGAGCATCCGCCGAAGTACAAGCCGAAAAAGCAGAAGCGCCCCGGCCTGCTGCAGTCGCTCATGGGCGGCGGACAACCCGGCGGCGGCATTCAGCAGTAACGCGCCAGGCGTGAGGTTTGAGAGCTGAGGGGTGAGAAACGATATCCCGTGTTTTTACGGATCGGTTCTCGCTCGCCACATCTCCGGCCTCGCGCCTGTTTTTTTATCAAAATAACGGAGGCGACGTTATGTATCAACTGATTGTCAAGATTGGACTGATTCTCACCATGATCTGGAACATCTGCTTCGGGGCCAACGCCCCTATCCGTCAACAGGAAGTCAAGGAAAACGGCTCGCTGGCCGCCGTGGATGAATTGGGCAGAAAAGTGGTTTCCGCCGGGCCCAGTGAAAAGCAGGTAGGCGTCTTTTACTTCCTTTGGGCGGGCGAGCACGGAACTGACGGCCCTTACGATATCACGGAGATCACGAAAAGGGACCCGCAGGCCTACCTCTCCGTCGACAGCTGGGAGGCGGCCGGGGGCGGCGGATACGGCGCGTTCCACCACTGGAGCGAGCCGCTGTTCGGCTATTATCTGCAAAGCGACAAATGGGTGCTGTCCCGCCACTGTCAGATGCTGACGGACGCCGGTGTGGATTTCATCGTGTTCGATACCACCAACGCCGTGCCGTATATCGAACGGGTCAAGGACCTGATCGACGTGTGGTACGGCTATCTGGAGGACGGCTGGAAGGTGCCGCAGCTGGCGTTTTACACCAATTCCGATTCCGGAAAGACGATCAACGCCATCTACGACGGCATTTACAACAACGCGGCACTGAAGGCGCAATACCCCCGGCTGGACGAGCTGTGGTATCAAATGAACGGCAAGCCCATGATCGTCGGCTGGCAGGGTGATTCCAACATCCGTGACGACGTGCGGGACTTTTTCCGCATCAAGGCCTCTCAGTGGCCTAACAGCGACAAGGGCAACGACGGTTTCCCCTGGATGGAATTTGACCGGATGGGCAAATTCGACGCCTATTACAAAAACTCCCCCATGGACAAGAGCATTATGAACGTCTCCGTGGCCCAGCACTGCGACACGGTGCGGTTCAGCGGCTCCGCCTGGTACGGCGGCAATGACCACGGCAGAAGCTGGCACAACGGGGCGAAGGACGCCGCCCCCGACGCGCTGAAGTACGGCTATAACTTCGCGGAGCAATGGGAATACGCCATGAAGCTGGACCCGGATATCATCTTCGTCACCGGCTTCAACGAGTGGATCGCCCAGCGTTATCAGTTTGCGGACAGCGAGCCGATCGGCTTCTGCGACAACTGCACCGAGGAGTATTCCCGGGACGTGGAACCCGCCGCCGGGGCGCTTGGGGACAACTACTATATGCAGATGGTGCAGTATATCGCAAAATTCAAGCGCAGCGCCGCCGTGCTGCCGGACAGCCCCTTTGTGAGCATCGACGTCAACGGCAGCTTTGCCCAGTGGGAGAACCCCTCCGTCAGGGCCGTTTACCGGGATTACCGGAACGACACCTTCAACCGGGACAGCCGCGGCTACGGCGACCTGTACTATGCCGACGACAGCGGCAGAAACGATATCGTCAGGGCCAAGGTGGCGGAGGACAGCCGGTATCTGTATTACTACGCGGAGACCGCCGCGCCCCTCTCCCCTTCCTCGGACGAGGCGTGGATGACGCTGTTTCTGAACGTGAAGGGCGAAAAGGCGGGCTATGATTTCTGCGTCAACCGCACCTCCCCCACTGGCGGCAAAACCGCCGTGGAGGCCGTCACGGACGCGGGTTATGAAACCGTTGGCAGCGCGGAGATCCGATTTGAAGACAACAAGCTGATGCTGCGGGTGCCGAAAGCCACGCTGGGCCTGTCGGGCAACAAAAAAGCCGCCTTCACCTTCAAGTGGGCGGACAACTATGAGGACGGCAATCTTCTGTCCTTCTACACCCGCGGCGACAGCGCCCCCTACGGAAGGCTCAACTGGGTCTACGGCGGGATTGGCTGACAGCGGGGCAGAAGGATTTTTCGGTTGATTTTCCGTATCGCAGCGCCTCAGTGCCGCGCTTGACGTCAACAACTGTTTTATCTCCTGAACAATATACGCCTCCCGGAAAATACGGTTTTTTCCTCATTCTTCCGGTTTCCTGAATGATACTTCAGTAAACAGCGGCACTGAGGTGCCGCGCTACCGGCCAAAACCAAACAGGTTCCGCTAAAAACGAAACGGGATCCCTGAACGAAGCGGTTCAGGGATCCTTGTTCTTTTCTATCAATTCAGCCGTCTGGTTTGTGCAATAAAACCGGTATCTTACCGCTCCCCGAAGGACGTCACCAGCACGGTCAGATCCTCCGCCACGGTGATCTCCGCCACAAACACGCGGTCCGCGTCGGTGGCTTCCCACGGGCGGGCGTAGGTGAAGGTGACGGTCGCTGTACCGGGCTTGACGGCGGTAAAATCGTAATACTGCGTGCCGCCGGCGCCGGCCACGTTCGGCTCCGTCTGCATGGCCACGTATTCGTCCCGGGTCAGCGTGACGCAATCGCCGTTCACGGACGCGGTCCAGCCGTAGCCGGTGGTAGGGTTGGCGTCCAGCCAGACGGAGACGACGCTCCCCTCGGCCTTGCAGCCGTTGCCGGGCGTCACCTCCGGTGCGGGCTTCACCAGCCCGAAAAACGCCAGGATCGCCATAATGATCGACATGATTTTTGCCCAGATTGCCTGCATAACATTCATTCCTTTCTGAATAATAAAGTAAAATGCGGTCCGCCCACAGACAAACCGCGTTTTTTTATTACATGATTCTGGTTCCCTCGGGCACGATATCGTCCACGAAGATCACCTGACAGCCGCAGGCGCCGTTGGTGGCGGCCAGCAGCATGCCGTTGCTCTCCACGCCGGTGATGCGGGCGGGCTCCAGATTGGCGACCACGATGATCTTTTTGCCCACCAGCTCTTCACACTCGTAGTCGTGCTTGATGCTGGAGACGATGACGCGCTCGCCGATACCGTCGCTGAGGGTCAGCTTCAGGCAGTTGGCGGACTTGCGGATCTCCTGCGCCTTGACGATCTTACACACGCGCAGGTCGGTCTTTTTAAAGTCATCGATGGAAACCCGCTGTTCCAGCACGGGCTGCACCGGGTCGGGATCGCCGTAGACCTTCGCCGGCTTCTCCGGCTCCGCCGGTTTCTCCTCGGGCACGAAGGCCTCCTCCTCCGTCTTGGGGGTGGAAAAATCCAGCAGGAAGGCATATTTCTCCGGTTCGATGGCGTAAAGGAACAGGTAAAGGCGGGGACCCTTTTCCCGGTCGATCAGCAGCTGATAGACCGCCTTGAAGAACGCGCCCTGACGGGCCTTCAGCGCCTTTTCTTCCAGATCGTACCCGAACACCTGCTTGGGGATATCATAGAGCTGCGTGTTCAGCTCATCCAGCGTGTAGCCACCCTTGACGATGTAGGCGTGCAGCAGGGCCACTTCCTTCTTCGTCTCCTCGTCCAGCGCCTCATACACGTCCCAGTTGCGCAAGGTGCGCAGCTTGTTGACGCTCTCGGGAGAGCAGGTCTCCAGCCAGAATTTGGCGCGCTCCAACCGGCCGGCGAACTGGTCGTAGGTATAGGGCGTGCCGATCTTGTTGAAGTTGACGATGGAGCCCAGCTGCACGATCAGGCTCATGGGCACGGTGCAGACCTCGTGGCCCGCCACCGTGGTGTTATACATGATGGCCTGATGGGCCTCGCTGGCCGTGCCGGACTTCACCGCGTCGTACATCTTGTCGAACTCGAAATACTGGCGCAGAATGCCGTCGTCGAAGCAGAAATCAAAGGCCTTCAGGGGCTCCGTCTTGGAATAGAGCCACAGGATGACCTCCGGCTCGTAGATCTTCAGCAGCGTTTCGGGGGTCAGGTTCAGGCCGGAGGAGCCGGACATTTTGCCCGTGGTGCCCTTGATGCCGATGAACTCATACCCCTGGAAGATGGGCGGCTCAAAGCCGAAGATTCTGCGGGAGATATCCTTGCTGGTATCGTAGCTGCCGTGGGGGCTGGCGTGATCCTTGCCGCCGGGCTCGAAATCCACGCCCTCGAACTTCCAGCGCATGGGCCAGTCGATCTTCCAGGCCAGCTTGCAGTTGAAGTCCTTCGTAAAATCAAACGTCCCGTGATGGCCGCAGGCGCACTCATATTCCGCCACGTGGCAGTCGTCGGACAGGGACAGGATCTTCGTGGTGTCCTTATGGCACTCCGGGCAGTAGATGGAAACGGGATAATAGGCCTCCCGCTCGCCCTCCTTGGCGTCCTGCGTGCGGTGTGAATCGAGGATATCGAAGATCTCGCCGCGCTTTTGCAGGGCCTCCAGAATATAATCGGTATATTTGCCGCTGCGGTACATCTGCGCCTGATAGCGGTAATCCATGTCGATGCCGAACTTTTTGATGGAGCGCATGAACTCGTTCTCAAAGTATTCGGCGTAGGTGGCTTCCTCCGTGCCGAAGGGATTCTTTACGTCAACGTAAGGATAGCCGATGAACTGCTCCATGTCCCCGTCCACCTTGGCCACGTTGACGGGGATCTTTCTCACCCGGTCGAACTCATCCCAGCTGAACAGCAGCCGCGCCTTTTTGCCCTTTTTGCGCAGGGCCTTCACCACGAAATAGCTGGTGGCGATATCCCGAAAGTTGCCGATATGGATGGAGCCGGAGGGGCTGATGCCCGCCGCGCAGACGTATTCCGGCTTGTCGGGGTTGCGCCGGATGATCCGCTCGGCGATTTCTTCAGACCAATGCATAGATAACCTCCCGCCGGATTACGGCTTGAATATATCCAGGATTTTGATGACTTCGTTGCCCATCGGCGTTTCCACCGTCACAACGTCGCCAACCTTATGGCCCAGCAGCGCCTTGCCCACCGGGGATTCATCCGAAAGCTTGAAGTTCATCGGATCCGCCTGGGGCGCGCCGACCAGGAGATACTCCTCCTCGCCGAATTCCTCACTGTAAACGCGGACCTTAAGGCCGGTGTAGACCTTTTCGGTGGAAAGGGTGCTTTCATCCAGCACGGTGGCATGGTTCAGTGTGTATTCGATCTCAAGGATGCGCGCTTCCAGCTTGGCCTGGTCGGACTTCGCCTCGTCATATTCGCTGTTTTCGGACAGGTCGCCGAAGGACTTGGCTTCCTTGATTTTTTCGGCAATGTCGTTTCTGCCGGTGGTGCGCAGCTCACGGAGCTCCTCCTTCAGCTGCTCGATCACATTTAACGGTAATACGTATTCGTCTGCCATGGTAACATTTCCCTTCTTGAATTGATTTATATTTTCAAAATAATTGACTGATTAACCGCGGGGCTTGCGAAGCTCGTCGATCAGGCCGCGGATGCCTTCAATATCGAGATCCTCATTGCCCCTCAGGGCGTTGATGACGTCCATGATGCCGCCGGTGAAATGGGCCAGCTCGGAAACGACGTCCGTTTTCTGCTCCTCCTCCGAGGGGTCGGGCACGTCGATCTGAACGGGTTCCGACGGGTCGTCGGGAGCCACCGGCTCGTCGATATTATCGGGGATGATATAGCCGATGGACTTTCCGTCCGGCGGGGCCATCATCAGGTTTTCCAGCCCCACCGCCGTCCGCAGCGCCAGCCGTGCGTCCGCCGGGGTGATACTGCCGTCAAAGTCCATATCCGCGTAGGCCAGCGACAGCTGATTGGTGATCGGCTCCAGCTCCACCGCGTGCCGCAGGATCGCTCTTGCGTCGTAGGGATCCACCTGCTGATCGCTGTTGACGTCGCCGAAATAGCGTTTGTTCCAGTTCAGCTCCGTCATGGTCACGTAGGAGTGATAGGACACGTAGATCATAAACAGGTTGAGCGCATTTTTCTGATTAACGGGGTCCTTGCCCATACCGCCGAGAATGGGGTTGGCAATACCGGCAATGGCGACTTTCATCCAGTCGACGCCCGTATAGGCGGAAACGATGCGGATCAGGTCGTAAAACGAAACCGAGAAGGTGTAGTCGATGCTCTCGGTCAGCTCGGTCAGATTTCCCTCGCTGTCGAACACCGCCTGCGCGTAGGCGTTTTCGTAGGTAAAATCCGCAAACGTGATCTCAGACAGCTTGCCGTCTTTATCCGACGCGTTGGGGTCGCCGCTGACCACCACCGGGTTCATAACCGGAGAGGGCAGGTCAAAGAGCTTTGCCAGCGAGCTGTCGGGACCGTCTTCCAGCGACACGGAAGGAAAATCCAGCCGCAGCACCGTTTTTTCCGCTTCCGGGGTCAGCAGCGTGCCGCCGAAGCTTTCCGTTCGCAGCAGAAAGTCGTCCTTCGCGGTCAGGGCGGAGACGTAACGCTCGCCCAGCTTGGGCACGCGGTTATCACGCTTTTCGCCGTAGACGAAGGTGATATCCTTCGGCATACGGGGCACGTCCTGAATGGTGTTGAACAGGGTCTGCGCGATGCCGGCGTCGGAGGCGAAGCAGGCGTCCAGCAGCCAGGCAAGATATTTTTTTGCGTTGTCGTCAAGGTCTTCCACGTCCCCGTCGGAACCGACGGTCGCTTCCTTCATGGCCACGTGGCTTTCCATCTTCATACGGGGCCGCAGGGTCTTGATGCCGTTGGCGGCGGCGTTGAACTTCGCCATCAGCTCCGTCCGCTGATCGGCGTCCACCACCGTGACCGCCTCTGCGGAGGCAAAGAGCATAGCGCAAGGCAGCAGCAGCGCCGCGCAGAGCGCCATGCATAACAACCGGACGGTCATTCTTTTTTTCATTTGCGAATCACCTCAATGATTATCTGTCACGCGCCACAGGTAAATGGCGCAACGCTCGTTGTTTGCTCAGATTTTGATATTGAAACGCTGACAACAGCAATGCGGCATATTCCTATTGCCTATTGCCTACTGCCTATTGCCTGTCATTTGATCCAGCCCAGCTTGAACATGCCCAGCGCGCTGCCGATGGACACCACGATGGTGACGAAAATCAGCGTGCCCACGCCAAGCGAGGGGGCGAACAGCAGGGTGATCACGCCCGCCGCGATGGTCACCAGTGACACCGCGATATTCTTGCGGAAATAGCCCGCGCCCAGCGCGCCGAACAGCGCCGGCAGCACGTAGCCGAAGGCGGGGGCCGCCACCGGGTTGTTTTTCAGCACGCTGACGGCAGGGCCCAGCACAAGAACGCCCGCCGCGATGACCAGCGTGGTGGTGATGGCCGAAGCGCCGATGGCAAGGGTCGAGATAACCTCGCCCTCTTCCGTGTTGGCCTTCACGTTGGCCTTGGCCATGGCGTTGAGGCCGCAGGGAAGCTTCAGGTTGACGATGTTGCCCGTCACAAAGCTCAGGTAGGTGCCGCCCGCGCCCAGCATGGGCGTATAAGCGATGACCTCCACCACGGCGACGGTCCAGTTCAGCAGCATCACCTTGCCGATGGGAA
>CAMVNL010000012.1 GCA_947168785.1 uncultured Clostridia bacterium
ACGGTCCACCCGGACGTTCATGAGATTGTCGTATTTGCCGTTGTTGGCCACCAGATAATAGTGGTCGTTGGACCAGATCAGGGCGTAGGGGCTGAGGACGAACTCACGGCTCTCCTCCTGGGCGGCGAACTTGGCGTCCAGCTTGCGCTTGGTGTATTGCAAACGCACCTTTCTGCCGGTTTTGATGGCGGTATCCAGCGCGTCGATGCTGTAATAGATCTCCTCATTGCTGCACTTGTGGCGGTTGTCGATGTAGACCTGACGGTGGAGCTTGGCCGCCTGATCCACGCTGACAAAACCCTCGATCTTCTGGATCAGCAGCATGGTCTTGCGCTTGCTGATGAAATCCGCCGCCTGCACCGCGTCCGTCAGCAGCCGGACCTCCGCCGCCTCAAAGGGGCGTGAGGCCAGGAAGAAACCGTTGCGGGGCGACCGGGTCTTGATGATATCCATGCCGTAATCGGACAGGATCTCGATATCCTTATAGATGGACTTGCGCTCGCATTCAATGCCGTAACGGGTGGAAAGCAGCTCCACGATCTCCGTGGAATTGAGAATATGGTCCTCGTCGGTATATTTTTCAAAGATCTCCTTCAAATAAAGCAGCTTGAGTTTTGCATCCGGTTTGCCTGCCATGACGATTCCTCCGTTCCTTTTTTTGGGACTCTGTCATCATTATACAAAAAACCTCTTGACAAATCAACAGGCAATGCTATAATAATTTTGAAAATACTTCGGGGCGGGGTGAAATTCCCCACCGGCGGTGACAGTCCGCGAGCCCGCAAGGGTTGACAGGGTGAAATTCCCTGACCGACGGTACAGTCCGGATGAGAGAAGTAGCGGTTTTTGTCGGCCACAGACCTCATAACAATGCTCCGATGGATTTCGGGGCATTTATTTTTTTGCAGGGAGGAAGAAAAGATGCAAAATACAGCCAAGAAAAAAATCAACGTCCGTTCCATGTGCGTGATCGCCATTATGAGCTCCCTCGGCGCGGTGCTCATGTTTGTGGAATTTCCGCTGCCGATGCTGATCCCGCCGTTCATCAAGATGGACTTTTCCGAAGTGCCCGCGCTGATCACCACCTTTGCGCTGGGCCCTGTGCCGGGGGTGGCCGTGTGTCTGCTGAAAAACCTGCTGCACCTGCCCTTCGGTTCCAGCATGGGCATCGGCGAGCTGGCCAATTTCATTTTCGGCGCGGTGTTCACCTTCACCGCGGGCCTCATCTACCGGCATAAGCACAACCGCAAATGGGCGGCGATCTCCTGCGTGATCGGCTCGCTGGCAATGTCGGTGGTCTGCGTGTTCGTCAACTATTTCCTGATCTACCCGCTCTATTCCAAGGTGCTGGGGCTTTCCACCGAAGTGATCGTGGGTATGTATAGCGAGATCCATCAGGTCAACGGCCTGATGGCCGCCCTGACGATCTTCAACCTCCCCTTCACCTTCGCCAAGGGGATCGTGGATTCGGTGATCTGCTTTCTGATTTATAAGCCCCTGTCGCCGATCCTGAAGGGCAATAAGGCGAAAAAACGCGGCGCGTAAATGTCCCGATATTCGCCTGACGAAAAAATTGTCGTCAAGATATTGACAAACCGGTTAAACAATAGTACAATATACAGGAAAATAAAAATAACCTTATAAAGAGTGACGGAGGGAACGGCCCTGTGAAGTCCGGCAACCTGCTTTCAGCAAGGTGCCAAATCCGACGGTGGTACCGAGAGATAAGGAATAAAACCGGCTCACGGAACACCGCGGGCCGGTTTTTCTGTCAGAAGAAAGGACAAGCAAGTACTATGGCAAAACGTTTTTTTACCTCTGAATCCGTAACGGAAGGGCATCCCGATAAAATCTGCGACCAGATCTCCGACGCGATCCTGGACGCCATGCTGGCGCAGGACCCTGACTCCCGCGTGGCGTGCGAGAGCATCTGCACCACCGGCATGGCGCTGGTGATGGGCGAGATCACCACCAAGGCCAACGTGGATATCCCCGCCGTGGTGAGAAAGGCCATCTGCGACACGGGCTTCGATTCCCCCGACATGGGCTTCGACGGCAACACCTGCGCGGTGATGACCACCATCGACAAGCAGTCCGCCGATATCGACATGGGCGTCAGCCGCTCCTATGAGCTGAAAAACGGCGAAGAGGACGCCTATAACCTCCACGGCGCCGGCGACCAGGGCATGATGTTCGGCTACGCCTGCAACGAGACGGAAGAGCTGATGCCCCTGCCCATCTCCCTGGCCCACAAGCTGGCAAAAAAGCTGGCGCAGGTACGCAAGGACGGAACGCTTGACTATCTCCGCCCCGACGGGAAGACCCAGGTCACCGTGGAATACGAGGACGACAAGCCCGTGCGCGTGGATACCGTCGTGGTCTCCACCCAGCACAAGGACACTGTCACGCTGGAGCAGATCCGCAGGGACATGATCGAATACGTCATCAAGCCTACCGTGGACGCTTCCCTGCTGGACGAAAACACGAAGTACTACGTGAACCCCACCGGCCGGTTCGTCATCGGCGGCCCCGTGGGCGACAGCGGCCTGACCGGCAGAAAGATCATCGTGGACACCTACGGCGGTTACGCCCGCCACGGCGGCGGCGCATTTTCCGGCAAGGACCCCACCAAAGTGGACCGTTCCGCCGCTTATGCCGCCCGCTACGTTGCAAAGAATATCGTGGCGGCCGGTATTGCCGACCGCTGCCAGGTGGAGCTGGCCTACGCCATCGGCGTGGCCAAGCCCGTCTCCGTGCTGGTGGACACCTTCGGAACCGGAAAGTATTCCGACGAAGCCATCGCGGACGCGGTGAACAAGGTTTTCGACCTGCGCCCCGCCGCCATCATCGACGCGCTGGATCTGCGCCGTCCCATCTACCACGACGTCGCCGCCTACGGCCACGTGGGACGCACCGATCTGGACCTGACCTGGGAAAAGACAGACAGGACGGACGCGCTGCTGGCAGCCTTGAAATAAGTCAGCTCATCATTTAAAAAAACAAGCCGGAAAGACAAGTCGAAACTCATCTTTTCGGCTCTTTTTTCAGCCGTCCCGTCAGCAGGACAGCTTCAAGGCGCGTTATTGGTCGGATTCCCTCGCCAGCACTTCGTTTTCCCTGAACAGCAGGGAGATACACCAGATCCCCGCCAGCGCGACGACCGTATAGATGATGCGGCTGATAATGGCGGACTGGCCGCCGAAGATCCAACCGACAATATCAAACTGGAACAGCCCGATGGAGCCCCAGTTCAGCGCGCCGATGATCGCTAAAGTCAATGCGATTTTATCAAGCATTCGTTTCATCTCCTTCTGTCGATCACTGGTATTATTCCACAGGCCGGCCCGCTTATTCAATAAATTTTGAAAAAGGAACACAAAAAACATGTCATTGCAGTTTCACGATCATCATTTCCGGATCATGCTGGTGGGCGATCCCCACGAGCGCCCCATCAGAGACGATCCTGACAACCTCAGAAAGACCACCGATTATCTCCGGCTGCAATATGAGGCGGTCCGCACGCTGAAGCCGGATCTGGTGGTGCTGATGGGCGACAACGCGGAGGGAGACGACCCCGACGAGCTGCGGGAGACGCTGCTGCGCATCACCGAGCCCTACGCCGTCAACGATATCTCCTTTGCCTTTATCCTCGGCAACCACGATCTGGAATGCCCGGTCAGCGACTTGAAGGAGCAATACAACGTCTACCGCACGCTGCCCGGCTGCCTGCTGCCGCCGGAAGCAGAGGTCAGCGAATACGGCGATTATTCCCTCTCCGTGCAGCCGACGGATGGGGACGGCGACGCGCTGAACCTTTGGTTCGTCTACTCCGGCAACAGGGCGGAGCCGAAGTACAACTCCCGCTATGCCTTCGTCAAAACGGAGCAGCTGGACTGGTACAGGGCCAAGGAAAAAGCGCTGCGGGAGAAAAACGGCGGGACCGTGCCCGCCATTCTGTTCCAGCACATTCCGGTGCCGGAGGAATACCGCCTGCTCAAACGGAGGAGCCTGCTTTCCATGCTCTACGACGGCGTGGAGGGACAGGACAACCGGAAGGGCGCCTATTACACGCTGGATAAAGCCAGCCGGGCGGAGGGCTATCTGGGCGAATCCCCCTGCGCGCCGGACTACAACAACGGCCAGTTTGCCGCGTGGAAAGAGACGGGCGACGTATTCGCGGCCTTTTTCGGCCACGACCACATGAACGACTTTGTGGGCATGACGGACGGCATCATTCTCGGCCAATGCAAGACCGCCGGTTTTCACGTTTACGGCGACGGTCTGATGCAGGGCGTGCGGGTGCTTGATCTGGACGACCGCTGCCCCCGCAGCCTTGACACCCGCATGGTGCGCTACCGCGAGCTGGCGGGAACAGACTGCCTGTCGATCCATGGCAGGAACAAAGTGATCCCCGACAGGTGGAACGTGAAGATCGACGTGCTGCTGAAGGCGCTGCCCTTTGCCGGCGCGGCGCTGGTTCCGTTGACCGTCGGGCGTCTGCTGAAAAAACGATGAATAAAGAAGAGCAGGCGCTGATCGACGAGCTGACGAAGGAAGAAGCGCAGGAGGATACCTCTGCCAACAAGAATAAACCTGCCCCGCAGAAGCACGCAAAGCTCACGGGGAAACAGGCGACGACGGGCCTTGCCGTGCTGGTGATATTGTTGCTGGTCTTCTTTTTGGGGATGCGGCTGCTTGAACGCAGGGCGGAAGAAAAGGCGCCGCCGCCGACAACGAGGCTTTTGACGGAAACCGACGCGGAAACGGACGGCAAGATCGACCTTAACACCGCGACGAAGGACGAACTGAAGACGCTGCACGGCGTGGGCGACAAAAAGGCGCAGGCGATCATCGACCACCGCAACGAATACGGCCCGTTTACCTCCATTGAGGAACTGACGGAGGTAGAAGGAATCGGCGAAGGCATCTTTGAAGAGAACAAGGACCGGATCTGCGTGCGGTGACGGTCGCGGCAATGCGGGAGACAAAGATACAACAAAAAGCACGCGGGACCGACGGACGTTTTGTCCGGCGGTCCCGCTTTTTTATAGAATCTTATCGTCAGCCGACGTAGGCGTTCCGTTTTTTCGCGACGATCGCGGTGACGACAAGGCCTGCCAGCAGCGCAGCGGCGGCGGCCGCGCCGGCTTTTGCCAAGGCCGCTTTGCGGCCGGGCTCATAGTCGGGGATATATTTCACCACCGGCGTGGCGGCGGCATTATAGACCACCGCGGTTTTCTGCGCGTCGATCCGCGGGATGAGTTCATCCGGTATATCGAAAAATACGTAATTTTCAAAAATGTGCTTGTTGTAGGTCTCAAATACCTGTTTGCGGAAGGATTGATAGAATTCCGGATCGTCCATGATATCCTTCGTACCCTCGATAAACTCGCTGTTATACCGATGGAACATGCCGGCGCTGCGCTTGAACCAGCGGTTGGTCTCCGTCATGTCGATGCAGTAGTAGGCGCCGTCCGCATAGGCGTAGACCCAGTCGTGAAGAAAGCCGGTATCCTCGCTGCGCTTGCCGTCAACCATGTAGGCTTCCATATCCAGCTTCACACAGACCGCCAGCAGGAGCGAGGTAAAGTTGGTGCAGCAGCCGTAGCCCCTGCCCTCCTTCAGCAGGTTGGAGGAAAGCTGGCAGTCGTTGTAATAGACCACCAGATCGTAGATGGGGCTGTCCTCGTATAGCTCGTCGTTGACCTGCGAATAGTCGGAAACCTCGTCGTCATAATACAGGTGCTTCATGACCACCACCGTGCATTTCAGCAGGCGGTCCTGATCCGTCTGGCAGTTGGTAAAATCCACCTGGTCGATCAGCGCCTGAAGTTTTTCATCCAATTGGCGGTAAAAATCGTAATTGAGCCCCGTGCAAACCACGGAGGGATAAAAACGGCCGAAGAGGTGATAGATGGCGTAGGCGGTGTTTTCATTGATGAAATCCGCATTGTTCAGGGTGATGTGTTTGTTGGGGGCGGCGCACTTCGTAAAATCGGCGAATTGCTGCCGGTTGGTCACGTCGTTGCGGTCGATGATAAACTCCACCTCAGAGAGATTCAGCCGGTTCATCTCCGCGATATCCGCGTCCGTCAGCAGCTCCGCATGGGTGATCCGCAGCACGCCGAGATTTTTGAAGTACGGCAGCGCCGTGAGATCGGCGTTCTGCTTCATGTCGATGGCAAGGCTTGTCACGCCGCTGACGCAATCCTCCGTGATGTCGGTATTGACGTATGCCGGATTCAGGAAGCCGTCGGCAGGCTGATAGCGGTAGGCGCTCTGCTTTGCCGCCACGTCGTGAGAAGCGCGGTAGCTCTCGATCACCGCGGGATCAATGGCGTAGATCATGTTGGCGGAAATATTCGGGATGATCGTCTCCTGCGCCTGCATGGCGGGATGCCGCTCCGCGTCAGAGGAGGCCGTCAGCCAGACGCCGACAAAGACCGCCGCCGCCAGTATCACGGTGATCACCGCGCCGATTACGGCGGCGCGCTTTCCTCCCCGCCGTTCCATATAAGGATTCTGTCTGTATTCGTTCATATCGGATACCCTTTGAGCGTTATAATAATATGATTATATCACCTTTTTATCGGATTGACAATACCCCCGCCGCACTTGACAAAATCATGAAGGCCCATTATACTAACGAAAAGAACATTTCATACCGGAAGTGAGAAGCAAGATGCAGGAATTATCAGCCGGAATCGCAGAGCCGCTGCTGGAATGGTTCCGGGAGAACCGCCGTCCCCTGCCCTGGCGGGAGGACCGGGACCCCTACCACGTGTGGGTCAGCGAGATCATGCTGCAGCAGACGCGCATTGAGGCGGTGATGCGGTATTATACGGATTTTATGGCCGTGCTGCCGGACGTGAAAAGCCTCAGTGAAATTCCGGAGGAACAGCTGCTGAAGCTCTGGGAGGGCCTTGGCTATTACAGCCGCGCCCGCAACCTGCAAAAGGCGGCAAAGGCCGTGACGGAGCAGTACGGCGGGGTCTTTCCCGACACCTACGACGCCATCATCAAGCTGCCGGGCATCGGCGAATACACGGCGGGGGCCATCGCCTCCATCTGCTTCAACGAGAAGACACCGGCGGTGGACGGCAACGTGCTGCGGGTGCTGGCGCGTCTGACGGGCGATGGGCGGAACGTGCTGGACCCCGCCGTAAAGAAAGACTTCACGGCAGGACTGAAAGAAATCCTGCCGGACACGCCCGGGGAATTCAACGAGGCGCTGATGGAGCTGGGCGAGCTGGTATGCCTGCCGAACGGCGCGCCGGTGTGCGACCGCTGCCCCCTGCGGGAGCAATGCGCCGCCCAGCGTGACGGCCTGACGGAGGCGCTGCCCGTGCGGATCAAGAAGACGAAGCGGCGGCAGGAAGAAAAAACCGTCCTCCTGATCGAGGACGGTGAGGACCGCATCGCCATCGAAAAACGCGATGGGCGGGGGTTATTGTCAGGCATGTACCAGCTGCCCATGATCGACGGATATCAATCCGAAGAGGAGATCCGTCAAACGGCAAACGATTGGGGGCTTGCGCCGACGGAGATCACGTTTCTTAAAAACGCGAAGCACGTCTTTACCCATATCGACTGGCTCATGAAAGGGTTTACCGTGAAGACGGACGCGGCGGGCGGCCGCTTCACCTGGGTGACGAGGCAGCAGCTGGCGGAGCAGTATCCGCTGCCCACCGCCTTCAAACCGTTTATCACACTCTGACGGCGGGCAACCGCCGTTCTTTTTTTGTCAATTGCCGCATTCGATGCTGATGGCGTTGAACATGGCGAGGATATCCTTCGTATCAGTGTTCTGCTTCTCCGCCCCGGCCTTATCCATCACGATCTGACCCTTATCCATCATAATCAGGCGGCTGCCGTATTCGCAGGCATAGCGCAGGTTGTGGGTCACCATCACCGTGGTGAGGCCCATCTCCTTCACCCGCCGGTCGGTGATCTCCATGATAATGTCGGCGGTTTTGGGGTCCAGCGCCGCGGTGTGCTCGTCAAGGATCAGAAAGTCGATGGGGTTCATGGTGGCCATGATCAGCGCCGCAGCCTGCCGCTGCCCGCCGGAGAGCGAACCGACACGCACGTGGAGCTTATCCTCCAGACCGAGGCCGATAGTGGCCAGCTGCTCTTTATAGAAGTCGGCGCGCTTTTTGTTGACCGCGCCGCCGAGGCCGCAGTGCCTGTTTTTATTGTCGGCCAAAGACATATTTTCCAGCAATGTCAAATCCTTGCAGGTGCCCATGGCGGGATCCTGATAGACCCGGCCGAAATTGCGGTAGCGCTTGTATTCCTTTTTGCCGGTGATGTCCTCGCCGTTGACGGTCACGCTGCCCCGCTGGATGGGGATGCTGCCGCAGATGATGTTGAGGAGGGACGTTTTGCCGGAGCCGTTGGAGCCGACGATGCTGAGGAATTCGCCGTCCGGCACCGTGAGGGAGAACCCGTCGAACAGGCACATTTCGGTGATGAGGCCGGGATTGTAGATCTTTTTGATATCCTTCAGCTCAAGCATTTTCGTGCGCCCCCTTTCTGACGTTGCCGACGACGAGGATCACCAGGAACAGCACCGCCGTGACCAGCTTCAGCAGGTTGGTGGGAAGGCCGAGATTGATGGCCAGCTGGATGCAGGCCTTATAGATGACGCTGCCCACCAGCGCGCAGGTGGTGCCCTTGATAAAGCTCAGCTTTTTGAAGAGCGTGGTGCCGATGATGACGGCGGCAAGGCCGAAGACCATCTGGCCGGTGCCCATGGTGGCGGCGAAAGCACGCTGTTCCTGACACACCAGGCAGCCGGAGAGGGCCACCAGCGTATCGGCAATGACAAGTCCGAGGATCTTCATGGAGCCCTTATCCTTCGCCAGCGTGGTGACAAAGGTGCCGTTGCTGCCCGTGGCGCGCAGCAGCAGGCCGCTTTTCGTTCTAAAATACAGGTCGATCACGATCTTGGCGATCACGGCGATGATCACCGCCACGATCAGCTTTTTGACCGCCAGCGGCGCGCCGCCCGTCAGCTTTTCCGTCAGGGACGAGGTAAAGACCGTGTCGATCTCCCTCGGGACCGCCAGATTGGAACCGGCGATCTGCAGGTTGACGGAAAACAGCGCCGTCATGGTGATGATGCCCGCCAGCAGGTCGCGGATCCTGAATCGGACGTGGATCAGGCCGGTGATCAGCCCCGCCAGCGCCCCCGCCGCCATGGCGATGGGGATCGTGGCGTAGCAGTTGACGCCCCGGTTCAGCAGGACGGCCGTGACGGCAGCCCCCAGCGGGAAGCTGCCGTCCACCGTCAGGTCGGGGAAATCCAGTATTTTATAGGTGATGAAGATGCCGTAGGCCAGCAGGGCATAAAGCAGGCCCTGGGTCAGCACGCTGATGGTAAGGTCAAGGAACATAACGTTTCTCCGTTCGCGGGGGTAGGATCAGATTGTTTGGCTGCGGATGAATGACCGCTTGTGATTATTCGGCGTTCGCCACGTCGATACCCTTGGCGGCGACGTCGTCCGGCACGGTGATATTCAGCGCGTTCAAAGCCTCAAAGTTGAAATACTGGGCGAACTCGCTGATGGTCTCGAAGGGGATCTCTTCGCAGGTGGCTTCGCCCTTGAGAACCTTGGCGGCCATCTGGCCGGTGGTGACGCCCAGCGCGAAATAGTCGATGCCCGCGCAGGCCACGCAGCCGTTTTTGACCTGTTCGATCTCGGAGCCGTAGACCGGGATGCCTGCCTCGTCCGTCTTCTCCAGAATGGAGCTGAGCACGTCCACCACGTTGTTGTCCGTCAGGTTGCTGAAGCAATCCACCTCTTTGGCGATGAGCGCGTCCACCGCCAGCGGGATCTCCTCCTTGGAGCTGACGCCCGTCGCCTCGATGGTAAAGCCGTATTCCGGCGCCATGGCCTTGTAATCCTCAATGGTGGAAACGGAGTTCAGCTCGCTGAGGGTGTAGACGATGCCGATGGATTCAGCCTCGGGCTGGAGAGCGCGGATCAGCTGGAGCTGGGCTTCCACGGGGAGCTTATCGGAGGTGCCGGTCACGTTGCCCTCGGTGAGGTTCACCGCGGCGGGGTCGCTGACGGCGCAGAAGATCACGGGGATATCCTTTTCCTCGGCGGCGGCGAAGCAGGCCATGGCGGAGGGAGTGGCGATGCCGCACATCAGATTCACGTTCTTTGCGGAGAAGTTGGCGGCGATCTGCTGATCCAGCGCGTCGTCAGCGCCGGCGTTTTCATAGCTGATCTCGAAGTCGGTCCCTTCCGTCAGCCCAGCCTGCTTCAGGCCTTCGATAAAGCCCTCGCGGCAGTTATCAAGGGAGGGGTGCTGCGCGTATTGCAGAACGCCGATGGTGGCTTTGCTTGCCAGAACGCCGTCGGTGGGGGTGCTGCCGTCGGTGGCGGCGGGCGTCGTTTTGCCGCCGCAGGAGGCAAGGGTGAAGATGAGCGCAAGGCTCAGAAGGACGCCGATGACGGCGAGGAGTTTGCTGCTGTGCTTCATGGTTTTCATGGTGTTCTTTCCTTTCAAGATAAAAATGATTTTTATCAAGAACCTTTGAGGTTGCAGGCGGCGGACAAAAGAAAAACCTGCCCTATGCACATAGGACAGGAGAAAACTCTTCTGCGGTACCACCTAATTTTATTCTTACCCCGGGAGTAAGAATACCCTCTGCTCGCGTACCAACATACGCGATCCGCTGTAACGGGCGGGCCCGTCTCCCCTACTGACTGACGCGTTCGGTTTGCCCTCACAAGTCCATTCACCGGAATTCACTTTACCGCACTCGCACCACACGCGGCTCTCTGAAAAGCTACCGACCGGCTACTACTCTTGCTCTTCGGTTCTCAATATGGTTGTATCTTAGCACCGGAAAAGAAGTTTGTCAAGCGTTTTTTTGAAATTTTGTCTGTTTTTGAAATCATGGGCCGGGAAACATATTGCGCGATCCGTTTTTTTATGCTATGATGATAAAAAACAACACAGGGGGAATATTTTATGGACTTCAACGCGTTTCTTTCCGAAAAGAGAAAGGCCGTCGCCACGCCCGACAACGTGATCGACGCGCTGGGCAACTGCCATTTCGGCACCTTTGACAAGGAATTCGTCAACATGGATTTTCTGAAGGTCAACAAGCCCTCGGCGCTGCCCAACTTCCTGAACAAGTCGCGGCTGACGCTGTGGGAGGCGACAGAGATCAACATGGGCGATATCGTGCTGCTGACCGCCGTCTGCGACATGGCGCTGTTCGGCACGGCCCTGACGGTGCTTTACGACCGGCGCACCAAAAAATGCACCTGCTGGCAGGAGATGCTCTTCCCCGCCTCCAAGGCGGAGATCTCCAAGAACCTGATCAACGGGGCGGAGACCGTCTCTCACGGCAAAAAGGTCAAGCTGAGATACGTCAACAACTTCCAGCGGGGAGAGGCCATCGTCAACGGCCACGCCGAAAACAAGACAGACACGGTGGATTACCGGGTGAAGCTGACCCGCGTTTCGCTGCCCAGCATCGTCAACATTCCCTTTGACGCCAACCGCCCGCTTTACAGCCAGAAGGACCTGTTCAAGGTGGAGGGCTATATCGACTTCAACGGCGAGCGCTTCTATGCGGACGAGAACTCCGCCGCCATCATCGACGACCACAGAGGGTATTATCCCCGCAGATCCCACTACGACTGGGTCACCACCCTTGGCAGAAAAGAGATCGACGGGAAGATGCAGTATTTCGGCTTCAACCTGACCCGCAACCAGTCCATCAATCAGGACGACTTCAACGAGAACCTGATCTGGTTTGAGGGCAAGACCACCCTGCTCACCCCCGTGGTGTTCAAGCACGAGACGGATACCCTGTGGCACGTGGTGGATACCCACGGCATGGTAGACCTGAAATTCGATATCGGCGACGAGTTCCTGATGAAGCTCACCACCGGCATTATCAACATCGACTATCACATCACCTTCGGCGAGCTTTCCGGCTACGTCTGCGACCCCGAAGGCAACAAATACACCCTTGACGGGATGGTGGGCATCGGCGAGGATAAGTCGCTGCTGTTCTGATTGCGCTGAAACAAACAAAACAACGACGCATAAAAAACTGCCGCGGATCAAAAACAGATCTGCGGCAGTTTTGTTTTGTCGGATGATGAAGCCTGTGATCAGGTCACGGGCTCGGTGTAATGCAGGGCGACCCAGCCCACGTAACCGTCGTAGGAGACCTTGCCCCACCACTCAAGGGTATCGTCTTCCGCTTCGGTATCGTGATAGACCTCAAGGATGGTGATCTCTTCGTCCCTGTCGATCTGCGTCAGGGCTTCGGAATCCACGTCGTGATCCTCACGGACGCGCACGAACTCGTCGGCGGTAACGACGTATTTGCCGGTCTCATACTTCTCGCCGGTGGCGCTCTTGGTGGTGGTTTCGCCCGCCGCCGTGGTGGTGACGGCGCCGGCGATACCGGATTCGCCCTCGGCTGTGGTGCCCTCGGCAGTGCCGGTGGCCTTGGTCAGATAGGACATGGCGACCCAGGCGGTCCAGCCCTTATAATCGGTTTTGCCCCAGAACTTCTCTTCGGTGGTGGCGGCGTTTTCGTCAATGAACACTTCGCTGATGGTCAGCTTGGTGCCGGAGGGAACGCTCATGATGTGCTTGGCGTCGGTGGAGTGGTCCTCTCTCAGGCGAAGGCTGCCCTCGGCGGAGACGATGTAATCGCCCACGGGATAGAGTTCCGCTTCCGTCGTGACGGCCTCGGCAGTGGTGACGACCGCGTCGCTGGCGGTTGCGATATTGCCGCTGTTGGCGGGCTTGTCGGCGTTCTTTTTCTTCATGGCCACGAACACGCCCAGCAGCACCACGAAGACCAGCAGCACGGCGACGAGAATGCCGATCAGCGTTTTGACGGATTTATCGGAGCCCTTTTTGGAGCCGCCGTCGTCGTAATTGCCGTCGTCATATTCCGCGGGGGCCTGCTCGGAGCCCTCTGCGTATTCTTCGTAGGGATAGTATTTTACTTTATCGTCCATTTTTGTTTCTCCTTTTTGGTTGTACTCTTTCTCAAAGATACAGCAATTATAACAAAAACAACTGCGCTTTGCAAGCAATATTTACAAAAAACCAAAATGTTACAATATTGTAAATAAGACTTATTCTTCTGCCCGGAAATGCTGCCCCGCCACGGCGGAAAACGGGATTTTCGCCTCCGTAAAACGGTCCGCGTCGAAGTCCCTGCCGAGGATTTTTACGGACTTCACCAGCTTTTTCGTGCGGACGAATTCATTTTTGCCGGGGCAGAAGGGATAGACGCCGATGGAGGAGAACACGTACCACAGCGCCATGGAGCCGTTATCCTCGTCGCCGGGGAAGCCGTCGTCTTCATAGGAAAACAGCTCGTCACAGATTTTTTCCACCCAGCAAGAGGTCTTTTCCACCTCGCCCAGCTCTGCATAGAGATAGGGCAGATGGAAGCTGGGCTGGTTGGAGATGGCGCACTGGCCGAAATCCACCGCGGCCATCTCGGTCTCCTCATGGATCTCCGCGTCGTAGCCGACGGATTCAAAGACGGGAGGCGTCGCGAAGAGCTCATCCACCTTGGCAAGCAGCTTTTCCTTGCCGCCGTAGAGCGCAGCCAGGCCCTCGATATCGTGGGGGACGGCGAAGGAATTCTGCCAAGCGCTGCCCTCGGTGTAATCCCGGCCCCAGGCGGTGGGGCTGAAATCCGGCCGGAAGGATCCGTCCTCGAATTTCGGGCGCATGAAGCCCGTTTCGGGATCAAACAGGTTGGCGTAGTTCTTCGCCCGTGCGTCGTACTCCCTGACAATATCATCCTTGCCGAGGAGTTCCGCGATCCGGGCGATGCACCAGTCGCCGTAGGCGGCGTCTAACGTCAGATTGACGCTCTCCCGGTGCGCTTCGATGGGGACGTAACCCAGACGGCAGTAGGCGGTGGCGCCGCTGCGGCCGTAGTCGTCGTTGGCGGAATCGGTGGTTGCGTGCTTGAGCATACCCTCCAGCGCCGTCTCCATGGTCTCCCGGTCCATCAGCCCTTTCACCGCCGCGTCGCAAAGGACGGCGTCGATCAGGGTGCTGGGCATGCAGCCGCGCTCGCCGATGGAGGGCCACCGGGGCAGCCAGCCGCACTCTTTATAATCGTTGACAAAGCCCCGGCACATTTCCCGGTACTCCTCCCGTGCTGCCAGCGCGTAGAAGGGATAGCAGGTGCGGTAGGTATCCCAGAAGCCGTTGTCGGTATAGCGGACGCCGGGGTACACCTTGCCGTCGAAGGGCTGGTAGTGGACCGGCTCTCCCCTTTCGTCGATTTCATAGCACTTGTGGGGATAGAGGAAGGCCCTGTAAAGGCAGGAATAAAAGGTACGCAGCTGTTTTTCGTCCTTCGCTTCGATCTCCACCCGGGAGAGGTATTCTTCCCATACCGCTTCCGCCTCACGGCGGATATCGTCGAAGGTTTTTCCCGTAAACTCCGCGTCAAAGTTGCGCTGCGCCTGTTCAAAGCTGATATAAGAGGTGGAAACGAAGGCGTCAACGCTGTCGCCCGCGACGGACAGATGGATCCCC
>CAMVNL010000013.1 GCA_947168785.1 uncultured Clostridia bacterium
TCCACGTATTTCAGATCAAAAACGGCGCAGTCGGCCGCGGAGGACTCCATCGCGGCGTCGATCCGCTCAAGCGCATCAGGCGCAATGTAATCATCCGAATCAATACACCAGATATATTCTCCCGACGCATGGGCGATTCCGGTATTGCGTGCGCCGCCGAGTCCTTTGTTTTCCTGATGGATCAGGCGGATCCGGCGATCTGTTTCGGCAAGCTCATCACACAGTGCCGCGCTGCCGTCCGTGGATCCGTCGTCGACGAGCAGGATCTCAAAATCACGGAACGTCTGCGCCGCAACGGAAGAGACGCACGTCTCCAGAAAGGGGTATACGTTAAAAACGGGGATGATCAGAGAGTATTTAGGCATCCTTACCGATTTTCCTTTCTTTCAATTTTGCCGGAAAAGCCTTTGCAGCGGCTTCTGGAGCAGGCCAGGGGAACGGCGGATTCCTTCCGCACCGCACACCCTGCCCAAAAAATACCAGAACAATACCGCGTTGGGCGTCAGCAGATAAAACAGATCGGAAACAAATACACCGGCCATGGAAGCCGCACAGAGCACGGTAACCGCCAGGAAGAAATTCCGGTCCCCTTCAAACAGGAAATACTTTTTGAAGATGGCAATAAAGCAAAGTATCAGGAACGCCAGCATTGTCGCCCCGCCGATAACGCCGGTACTGACCAGGACGTCGATATACCCGTTGTGGGAGGGCGTTCCGTATTTTGCCATCACCGTATCCGGATTGTGCTCCTTCGCAAACGCGCGGATATTTCTCGGGGATGTGCCGAACATCGGCGACTTCGCAAAGATGCGGAGCGCCTGCGCCCATTCGCTGAACCGTCCGTTGGAAACATCCTCTTTGCCCAAATCCGTTCTGCGCAAAGGCTCTTTCGACTCCTCTTCAAGCTCTTGAAGAAAATCATCTTCCTGCCTGTTTTCCGCACTGGTGGTGATGATTTCAAGCCCTGAAATACGGAAGATGCCGTCGCATACGGCGTCCACCCCGGCAACAAACGATTCCGACGAAACAGAAACAACCGCCCGCTTTGTCAGAGGCAGCAGATAGCTCAGCCCTTCCACACAGCAAAACATCGCACCGAGCGCAACGACGACAGCGCATCCGCCGGCCAACAGGCGGCGAAGGACGCCTTTTTCCGCTCCGGCGAATCTCTTGCCGGAAGCGACGGCATAACACACGCCGACTGTGATCGCCGCATACAGGGCAACCTGCGCAGAGCGGGAGCCGCCGAGAACGACATAACAGACCTGAAGCAGGACAGCAAGGGCGGACAGCACCTTCAGCACAATCTTTTCAGTTGACGCAAAAATCCACACAAAGAAGGCGCCCACTGCCACACAGACAAAACCGGCGTAATTCGGATCGTGGAATACGCCCCATAATCTGCGGTACTGCGTATTAAATCCCTGGGTACAGACCTCGCCAGTCACTTTCACTACAACGGTCTGCACCGTATAGTAGTACATCACAATGGAAGCGATCACGAACAAAACCCAAACGATACTCAACACCAGCAAAAACAGATGCTGCTCCCGGTCGGTTTTTTTCTCGTCTCCGCCGGCGGGGATGGCAAACAACAAAAAATAAAAGATCCCCATTGTGCCAAGGGCGCGGATATTCTCAGAAATTCCGTATTGTCGGTTGATCAGGCAAGAAACTACAGCGATTGCTATATACAGCACAAGCAAATCCGTCCGTCGGTTGCCAAACACGCCCGCGCAGGAGAAAAGTCCCCACGCGACCAGCGCCGCACCGGCCAGGAACACCAGAGCCGAAAGGACGGAGCTGCCGACGAGGAAATGCAGCGCGGGAACTTCCCGGACAGCCACATATACCGCCATAAAGCACATATATATGGTTTTTATTGTTTCATACTTACCGTTGATATTCCCTATGATCCTTTTCCGGGTATTATCCATATCGTGACCTCACTTACCCCAAAAGGGAAAATGTCCCTTTCAAAAAATAATTCTGCAATCTATCAGCTGCAACAGAAATCTCAAACCCGGCAGCCGCCAGTTTTTCGCGGTAGTCATGTTTTCCTTCAGCGCCTGCCTCCCGCAGCGCCTCCGCCCATGCAGAGGGCGGTTCAGAAAGTGAAACGAACCTCATCTGTCCGGAAATATTCACGTTTTCTTCCACTCCCTGAGAAGATACCACACAGGGCAAACCGCAAGCCTGCGCCTCCACTGCCGTCACCGGGAACCCTTCCGTCAGGGAAGGTAAACAAAACACATCCATGGCGCCATACAACCGATTAAGATCATGACGGGTCCCGGTAAAGATAATCTTCTTCGCCCCACGGGAAGCTGCAGCATAAGAAGTAATCTCATCATGCAGCTCTCCATCGCCGACAAACAGCAGCACGGCATTGGGATTCTGATCGCAAAGGGCACAAAACAAGTCAATCAGAAAAATCTGGTTTTTGGGAGTACACATCCGGCCGACATGACCGACAACGAACGCATCCAAAGGAATCCCCAGCTCTGCCCTTGCATCACGGCCATCCGAAACGAAAAAACCGGACAAATCTACGGCGTTAGGGATGATCCGGGCGGCATCTGCCAGTTTCTTGCCAAACATAAAGGCAGCGGAACTGCGGGAACAGGCAAACAGCTCCGTCGCATATTGCCCGATCTTCCGTTTGTTCTTCTCATGCGCAAAAATCACCGGGTATTTCATTAGTAAGGATCCCCATGGAAGCGAGGAAGTATGGGCATGAGCGACACGGACACCGATTCCTTGTTTCTTTGCCTTTTTCAGAAAATCAATATTTGTCAGACCGGAGAAATGACACCAAACCGCATCGTACCGGTTTTCACGAAAAACTCTATCCAACGCATCTGAGTAACCGAGTGGATCTCGTCGGCGCACGGGCAAATACAACACCCGCCCACCCCGGGAGACGATTTCCGCCTCCAATGAAAAGACTTCGCCGAAAACGGCAAAATCAACAGTGATCTCCGTGGGGTCAAATTGCCGGAAATACGCCATGACAGCAGATTCCACACCGCCGGTCGGATCCTTCAAGCCAAAAATAAGCAGCCGCTTCATGATACCTTCTCCTTTTTTCTGAAAACAGCCTCATACAGCTTTATCAGCAATCCTTTTTGATTGAACGAGCCGTCATCCGTGTGCGGTGCAGACAAAAAAATTCCAGTACAGAAACGCACCGACAGAAACCATATAGAAAAGATCGGATACGGATAAAGCAGACGCTCGTTTTCCGTTTGCTTTGACATCAGCATATAAAAACATAGACGCATGCCGCGGCATGCAGAAAGAGATTTGCGGAAAAAGAATACCCGCATCGGATGCATAACCAGAATAGTTCGGATTCTGAAATACTCCCTACGGCCTGTTAAACTCCGTGCTGAACCCTTGATCGAAGAGCGTCCGGCTCCCGTCCTCTGCGCTTTAACAGCTTGTCGGCATAAAGCAGCGCAAGGTCAGGCTGGCAGTATCATACGAATTTCTTAATTCCTCAAATCCTTTCATTCTCCCCGTTACCTTCTGATATATTTCTTGAACAGCCCCACCGCTTTTTGCTGCGACAGATTCGCGCCCGCGGCCAGCGTCAGCACGAAGGCGGCGTTTTCTTTCTGCATTTCCGTAGCGATCAGCTTCTGCTTTGCCCCGGCGGGACGGAACTCCGCCAGCGCCTGCTTCGTGACCGGGTCCCGCAGCATCGCCTTCGCCAGCTCCTTTTGCCGCCCCACGGAGAGGCCCGCCTTTTCACACCGGTTGCGCACGGCGGCGGAGATCAGGTGCTTGATATGGGAATAGGCGATGAAGCTGGCGTTCGATTCATCCAGCGCGTTTTCCTGCAGGAGGAAGGCCCGTTCCAGCCCGTATTTGCGCTTTGCCAGCTCAAAAAAGGCGGGGCTGTACCGGCTGACCAGCGTTTCAAAGGCGTGGCGGCGGTAATGGTAGAGGGGTTCGGACAGGGTTTCCACCGCGGGGGACGCGGAAAAGACCGCGATGTTGAAGAGGAAGTCCTCGATCAGCTCCGTGCTTTCAAAGAGAAGGGCTTTTTCTTCGAGAAAGGCGCGGCGGTAGACCTTGTTCCACGCGAAGGGGAAGACCCGCGCCTCGTTCAGGGCGATGAAAATTGACGCCGGCGGATCGCCCTTTGCCGTGGAAAGCTCCCGGGGGGACAGGGTTTCCGTCCATTCGATATTTTCCGCCATGTCCTCGTATTCGCAGAGAACGCCGAAGACCAGCAGGTCGGTCTCGCCCGTCAGGCGCGGCCCGCAGACGGCCAGCAGGTTTTCCGACACGGTATCGTCGGAATCGACGAAGATCACGTAGTCCCCCGAGGCGGCGGAAAGACCTGTATTACGGGCAAAGCCGAGGCCCTCGTTTTTCTCCTTATGGATCGCGCGGATCCGCTCGTCCCGCCGGGCCAGCTCGTCGCACAGGGCCGGCGCGCCGTCCGGGGAGCAGTCGTCCACCAGCAGCACCTCAAAGTCGGTCTCCTGCTGGGCCAGGATGGAATCCACACAGCGGGAAAGGTAGCGTTCCGTGCCGTAGACCGGTACGATAAAGGAATATTTCAAAGTGTCCGCATCCTTTATTTTACTTTAAATTTGATTGTATCACAACTGATAAAAAAAAGCTACTGTTTTTTACAGCAGCTTTTTATCATAGAGCCCGGCGGTGCGGCGGCCCGGCAGGGGGCGCTTTTCCGTAAACAGGCGGATGACCTCCGCGCAGCGCTCGGGGCTTTCCGTCGTGAAGCAGATGGTAACGTGGTCGACGGGGGGCAGGCGTTTATCGCCCACGTAGAGGGGCACCGGGTTATAGAGGACGGAGAACCGTTTGGCCTCGCACAGCACCGGGAAGGGCTCTCCCCGGCGGTCCGTCAGCGTCCGCCGTCCGGCGCATTGGCCGCAGCCCTCCGGCCCCTGCATGGGGCAGCAGCGGAAGTGCATCAGCGGCTGGCAGCCGTAGGCGATAAGGCCCAGCCTGCCGCCGTAGGACAGGGCGCGGATCTGCTCGAAAGAGGCCTCGGTGGAGACCGTCAGGTCCGTTACCCCCAATTGCCGGTAAAAGGCCAGCGCTTCGGAGTTGAGCACGTTCAGCAGCGCGCCGCCCACCGGGGTCACCCCCGCGGCCTTCGCCATGGCGACGGCGCCGATATTGTCGCAGAGGGCATACCGCAGGCCGTGGGCCGCCAGCTTTGACAGGGCGGCCGTCACCGGGCCTTCCTGCGCCGGGTAGACCAGCGCCGGGATGCGGGCGCACAGGCGTTCGCCATAGCGGTCAAGCAGTTCCTCCGTCACCTCCCGCAGGGGAAGGATCAGCCGCTCGCAGACAGCGTTTTCCGGGATCTGCGCCGCCTTGCGGAAGCTCAGCCGCAGCGCGGGCTCCTCCGGTCGCAGCGCCGCCGCCCGGAAGCAGTTTTTCGGCGGGGTGAACGGGTGGGGCGGCACGTCGCCCCGCTGCCTTGTCAGCGCGTCGCAGGCCTCGCGCCGCAGGGCGTTGACCGCCGACGCGGGCAGGATCACGCCCTCGCCGATCTCGCAGGTCAGGCGGCCCGCCTCATAGAAGGTGCCGCCCAATTTAAAGAGGGATTTTTCCGCCATTTCGCGGCTCATGGCGGTTTTCACCGCCGTTTCAGGCACGGGACCGGTGACGGTGGCCGTGTGGACGCCGTCCGTCACCGTCAGGGAGGAGGGCTCCCCTGCCGCCGCCCGGAAGGTCATCTCCAGCGCGGCGCATTTATACTCGTCTTTATACAGGTTTTTCAGCTTGGGCAGCACGGCGGAGGCGGCGATCACGTCGTCCTTGGTGCGCACGCCGAACATGGCCAGCGTGCGCCGGCCAGCGGCGTAGCCGTCGGTGAAGCCGCTGCGGGAAAAGACGCTTTTCAGCGTTTCCAGATCCGGCTCGTCCCCCGACAGGGCCTGCCGGTAGGCGGTGACCGCCGCCGCCACGTATTCCGGCCGCTTCATGCGGCCCTCAATCTTGAAGGAGACCGCCCCGGCCTCCTCCAGCGCTTTCAAATGCCGCGCCAGGCACATATCCTTGAGGGAGAGGGCGTATTCGCGCCCGTCCGCCTTGAAATTCAGGCGGCAGGGCTGGGCGCAGAGCCCGCGGTTGCCGCTGCGGGCGCCGAAGGCGGAGGACAGATAGCACATGCCGGAGGCGCTCATGCAGTGGGCCCCGTGGACGAAGACCTCGATCTCACAGTCGACGCTTTCGGCGACGGCGCGGATCTCCGGGATGCTCAGCTCACGGGCCAGCACGATGCGGGAAAAGCCCATTCCGGCCAGCAGTTTGGCGCCGCTGACGTTGTGGACCGCCATCTGAGTGGAGGCGTGCAGCCGCAGGGAGGGGCAGCACTGCCGCACCAGCCGGATCACCGCAGGGTCCTGCACGATCACCGCGTCGGCGGCGGCCTCGCAGATCAGCGACAGAGTTTCCGCCAGGGCGGGCAGCTCCGCATCCGTCACCAGCGTGTTCAGCGTGATATAGGCTTTCACGCCTCTTTCGTGACAAAAACGCACAGCGGAAATGAAATCATTTCCGCTGAAGTTATCGGCGTTGCGCCGCGCATTAAAGGATGACGCGCCGAAATAAACGGCGTCTGCGCCGCACCTGACGGCGGCCTCGAGCTGTTCCCGGGCGCCGGCAGGTGCAAGGAGTTCAATGGACATTATTTCTTGAAAAGGCCTCTGAAGAATTCAACGATCTTGCGGAAGAACGCGGCCAACCGCTCAAAGAAGGTGAGCTTGGCGCCGCTGTCGCCGCCGTCCTCCTCTTCGGGGGTGCCGATGCCGGCGGCGCTGTCGGCGAACCGGATGATCATGTTGTTCTGGATGTTATCCAGCGTGTACCAGTATTCTCCGTCGCAGGACATCAGCTCCGTGTTGGCGTAGACGCTGTAGCCGTTCTGGCGGGAATTCTGCACGTCCAGCTTGAAGCGGATCGTCTCGCCCTCCGCCACGTACAGGCGGCCGGCGGTGTAGTGCTCGCCGTTCTCGGTGAACTTAAAGCCGGGATAGAATTCGCCGAAGGTGACAAGGTAGGTTTTGACTTCGTTTTCCACCTCGGTCTCATCGGTGGTGGTGACCACGTGGATGGAGCCCTTGGAGAAGCCGTCGGAGGCGATGGCGGTGATATCGGTCTCGCCCACGCCCACGTACTTCACCAGGCCGTTGCCGTCCACCGTGGCGACGCTCACGTCGCCGCTGGACCAGCGGATGCCGGTATCGGTGGCGTTATCGGGCTGGATGGTGGCGGAAAGCTGCAGCATGGCGCCTGCCAACTGGGTGGTGGAAATGCCGCCGGCGGTGATTTCCACGTACTTGGTGTGGCGCGGGGACACCGTGACCACACAGTAGGCGCTCTTGGAGTTGTCGACGGAGGCCACCTTGATCACGCTGACGCCGGGGCCCACCGCGGTGATCTTGCCGTTGGCGTCGATGGTGGCGACGTCCGTATTCTGAGAGGTCCAGAGCACGTCTCTGACGCTGGCGTTGGTGGGATTCAGGGTGACGCCGAGGGTCTCTTCCCCGTCGATCTCCAGGAACATGGAGGAGATATCCAGCGTCAGGTTCTGCAGCTTGGTAAACACGTCAAACTGCGCGACATAGGTGATATCCTTCGTGACCTTCGACACCTCGGGAGACCAGCCGGAGAAGGTGAAATCAAAATACGGGGTGGAGGCTCTCGTGGGCGTTTCGCCGTCGAAGACCGGCATGTCGCCGTAACGATAATCGGTTTTCTCCTTGACGATGAAGCCGTCCACCACCCAGCGGACGGTGTAGGTGCGCACGGTGGGGGTGAACAGGGCGGTGTAGGTCACGTCCTCGGTCACGGGAACGATCGTCTTATCCCAGCCGGAGAAAACGTAGCTGTTGTGCTCATCGGGGGACTTGTAGGGCGTGCCGTCGTAGGAGGGCGTCGCGCCGTAGAGCCAGACGGTCTCCTTGGTGACGTCGCCGGCCACCCACGTGACGGTGTGCGGCTCCAGATCCCACTGGGCGGTCAGGGACACGTTGCCGTATTTGCCGTTGAGGCTGGCGCCGCCGGCCACCAAGGTGTTCTTGGACCAGTTGCCCTGGGCCGCCGTCACCTTCCAGCCGCGGAAGGTGGCGCCGTCGCGGGTGGGCGTGGGCAGGGTGTTGTTGCCGTCGATGGTGTAATAGAAGTTCTCTACCTCGCTGCCGCCGTTGGCGTTGAGACGGATGTAATACTGAACGGGCGTGTAGACCGCGTGGAAGGTCAGGTCGGAAGCGGGCATGGTGGCGGGCACTTCCGCGTCCCAATCCGCCGTATAGCCCATTTTGGAGATGGGCGTATAGGCGAGGATGGCGCTGCCGTATTCGGCCTCGCTGGTCTGCTCATAATCGCCGCTGATCCAGTGGATGGTATAGGTCTGCACCTGCCAGACGGGGGTCAGGGTCACGTCGCCGTAGTTTTCCGCCAACTGATAAGCCGCCGCGATGGTGGCGCCCTGGGTCCAGTTGCCGCCGCCCACGGAGACGATCCAGCCGCTGAGGACGTGGCCTTCGCGGGTGGCCGGGGGAAGCATGTTGTCGCTCTCGATGGTATAGGTCAGCGGGTCGGGCAGCTCGTCGTATTCAGACGCCCCGTTGAAGCTGACGGTGTATTCGATGGGCGTCCACAGAGCCGTGAAGCTCACGCTGCCCCACAGGGTGTTGGTGGTATATTGGCCGGCGGGAACGGTGCGGGCCGTCCAGGTGCCGACGGCCGCGTCAAGCTGCCATCCGGCAAAGGTAAAACCGGTGCGGGTGGGATTCGGGAAGGTGACCACGTCGCCCATCTGATAGGTGAAGGAGAGCGGGTCCGCCGTCTCGCCGCCGTTCGCGTTCAGCGTGACGGTATAGGTCTGCAGCTCGCTGCTGAACTGCGCGGTATAGGTGTAGGGGCCGCCGTTCTGCTCAACCACGGAAGGCGTGGGATCCCAATTCGTAAAGGTAAAGGCGTAGCCGTTTTCATCGGGCCTGGTGGGCGTGTCGTGCTTCCATTCGGGGATCTCGCCGATGCCCCATTCCTCCTGATTGGTCACGCCGTTGATGACCCAGTTGACGATTTCGGGACGCAGCACCTTGGTGTAAAGGGCATAGTAGGTGGCGTTGCCCGTCACAGCGGGAAGGCTTTCCAGCTTTTCGCCGCCTGGGGTCAGGGACCAGCCCGCGAACCGCCAGGTGTATTCGGCGGGGTTGGCGGATTCCAGCGTGGGATTCACGCCGTCGTTGTAGACGGGCGCATTGCCGTATTCGATGGGATCGCTCACCTGGGCCGTGTAGTTGCCGGGCGCACCGTTCACGTCCGTGGGGATCATCCACGTAACGGTATATTTATTGACTGTTTGCGAATATACCGCGGTATATACGTACTGCGGATTCTCTCTCGTGATCTTGCCGAGGGCGGGCTCCCAATGGTCGAAGGTGTAGGTGTACTGCGCGTCGGCGGGCTTCGCCTTTTCCTCGTCCGTCAGATCGGGCGCCGTCTCGTTGAAGGTGCCCTGCTTGGTGATGCCGTCGGGATACTTCGCCACGATATATTTGACGGGGATGGACTTGGCGGACCACTGGGCCGTCAGGGTCACGCTGCCCCATTTGCCGACGACAGAGGTTCCGGCGGGGATCACAGCGCCGTCATCCCAGTTGCCGGCCGCGGTGGTCACCTTCCATCCGGCAAAGTCGTAGCCGGTTTTGGTGGGCTCGGGCAGCGTGTCGTCAAAGCCTTCCGCCGCGCCTTCAATGGTGTAGGGCAGCTGCGGGTAAGTCGTACCGCCGTCCGACAGGTAGGTGACCGTATAATTGACCGGCGTCAGGATCGGCGACAGCGTCACGTTGCCGTAATACTGACCGGCGTCATAGACGCCCGCCTCCATATCGGTACCGTTGCTCCATCCGGCGCTGTCGCTGCCGTCCACGTCGGAAACCAGCCAGCCGCCGAAGTCATAGCCGTCCACCGTGCCGTCGGGCAGGGTGATGGGATCTTCAATGGTATAAGAAACAGTATTGGTTGTGTCGCCGTTCTTATCCTTGAACGTGATCGTGTAGTCGTTCGCGGTAAAGTTCGGGTGCAGCGTCACGTTGCCAAACATGCCGGAGATGTTCTGCGTGGCCGTGTAAGTGACGTCCTTCACCCAGTTGCCGGCATTGGCGACGACGTTCCAGTTGACAAACGTATAACCGGGCTGGGTCGCGCTGCCGAGGGTAAAGGGTACGTCGATATAATAGGTCTGCTCGCCGAAGCCATCCTTATCGATCCGGTAGGCCGTGTGCTCCCACTGGGCCACCAGCTTCACATTGCCGTAGCAGCCGTAGGGAAGCGTATCGGTATATTGTCTCGTGTAGTCAAGATCATCATACCACGTGGAGGGATTTGCCAGGTCGTCGCCCCCGGCCACCTCCCAGTACAGGAAGGTGAAACCGGTGCGGGTCGGCTGCGGCAGGGCGGTGGACGTCTTGATCGTATAATCGAGGGTATTGTCCGCCAGGGGGTCGCCGCCGTTGACGTCCAGCGTGATGGTGTAATGGACGGGCTCCATCTGCGCGGTCAGGGTCACGTTGCCGTACATGCCGGAAAGCTGAGCGCCGAAGTTATAGGAGGAAGCGGTCCAGTTGTGCGCTTCGCCGCTGCCGGCGTTGGTCAGGGCGGCGGTCCAGCCGCTGAAATCGTAACCCTTCAGAGAGGTAGAGGCCAACGTGAGGTTGCTCTCGATCGTATAGGTGATCGGCGCACAGGCCGAGCCGCCGTTGGCGTTATAGATCAGGGTGTAGGTGATGGGCGTGAATTCCGGCGCCAGCCACACGTCGCCGATCTTGCCCTGGGGCAGCACGAAACTGCCGCTGTCGAGGCGGTAATCGATTTCGCCCTCGTCCTCCGACACGGCCCACCGGTTCGCGGGCGGGACTTTCACGCCATTATCAGCATAATACTGCGTGTAGTAATTATCATAATAGGTATTGCCGCTGCCAGAGGGCGCGATGATCCGCCAGCCGACGAATTCATAGCCCGTCTTCGTGGCGGTATCCAGCGCGAAGTTGCTGGGGGACTGGAAGCTGTAACTGGGATTCAGGTCGGCGCCGGTAAGGGATTCGCCGGTCCCCAGCACGTAGTGTACGTTGGAGGACACCGTGTTCCACCGGGCCACCAGCGTCACGTCGCCGTGCTTGTGCTTCAGGGAAGTGCCGGTGTAGGTGGCGTTCTCATCCCACACGATCTGGCTGGAATCCCATTCCTCCGTGACGGTGGAAGTGGGCTGCCAGCCGCCGAAGGTATAGCCGAGACGACCGGTTGCAGGCAGCGTATCGGTGGATTCATAGGTGTAATGGAATTTATTGGAGATGTGATCCGGATCGTAGTTGGAAGGCACATCGCCGCCGCCGTTGGGATCGAAGGTGATCTCATACGGAATGGGCGTGTACTGGGCGGAGAAGGTGGGGTTGCCGTATTTACCGGCGGGGGAAACGGCCCCCTGGTCATATTCAGCATCTCTGGACCAGTTGCCGCCTGGGGTAGTTACCTTCCACTTGCCGGTAAACGTATAATACGGTTTGGAGCAGTTCTGGGGGAACCGGAAGGTGGTATTGACGTCGTAATCCTGATCCGTAACGTCCGGAGATCCCATTCCCGCCACCTTATTATTCCACTGGAACGTGGCGACGGATTCAATCAGATCCCAGATACAATACACCGTCTGGTTGAAATCCACGTTGATGCTGTTGCTGCCGGTCGTCGCGGCGCTGCTGGCGTTCCAGCCCTTGAACTCGTAACCGGTTCTGTCGGGGGCAGCCGGGAAATTCGTATGGTTGACCGTGTTGGCGGTGCCGATCGTAATGACCTTACCGTTGGCAGACATATCGGTCTTGGCGCTCGCCCTTTCCACCTTCACACGGAACTGAAAATCATTGAAGGTGTTGACAGCCGAATTGTGCCATACCCACAGGTCAATGCGGGTACATTCCGCCGCCAGCGCTTCCGTAATGGTAAACGTACTGCTTGTACTCCCGTTGAAATCGGTGTTGCACCGTGTGGACAGGTTATTGCCGCTCTCGCTGCGCATATCCAGCACCACGCAGCCGTTGCCCGCCGTTTTGGAGCCGCCGACCTGTTCCACGGAAACAGTGTACGTGCCGGGCGCGGGCACGAACCGGCTCTGCAGCAGCGTGCCGGTAGAAGCGGTCTGCGTGCCGTTCAGCTTGATAATGCCGGTGTTTTCGTTATAGGTGCAGGTCAGACCATTGGAATAAGTGCTGGTCTGAACAGGCGCCCACAGGTTGGTGTTGATAGAGTTGTTGTCGTAATTGTAATTATAGAATACGTGCGTCTTGATGGCGACGGCAGCGGCATCAAGATTGTTCTTCGCCGCATTGATCTGATCCTGCGTGGAACAGGGATTGCCGAGCACCTGACCGGCCTCGTAAAGTTTGTTTTTGAAATTGTTCCACGTCTCAACCGTGCAATTCTGACGCCAGTATTTGCCGGTGTACTGAATAACAGCGTTGCGAAGAGCGCTCTTATCAACCTTCGTTACCTTAACACGGCCGACAAGATTCAGGAAACAACGGTCATCTTCACTGCCATCTTTACTGTATAAACCAGATTTCGTATAGCAATATTGTAATCCCGTTCCTGTAACGCTGCAATTCCATAGTACACTCTGCGTTTCCCGGCAACTATCGCTCTTGACGATCCATTGCCCTTCATCATTATTGTTACCCCATAGAATTGTACCACGCTCTTTGTACCATGACATTATGGTACTGCTATGCTCCAAATGATTTCCGGAAGTAATACGCCCATTATCTTTTTGTGTAGCAATATCTTCTGTCAAGTTACAAATATAACCATATACATCTGGTTGTTTCGACTTTGTTCCAGTATCTGTAACATGAAACCCTGTTGTAATATTCGGGATTGTACTTAGGTTAGAATTACGGCTAGTGTCAACAGTCAGTAATCCCCATGGAGTTACTTCCTGTACCTCAAGAGAGTCACGTCCTGTCGAATGGCCGTCTTTCTTTCTATAATAGTATGCATTTTTTTTGTCTTGTCCAAATTGGACCGAACTAAAAATGCAATTGTTATATGTCCATTCATCTTCTGCACCAGAATCACCACCACCAGTAGTAAGAGTATGGCCAAGGGGCGAACAACCTGCAATCGAATACCAGTTGCCATCAGCTTCAATCCCATGAATGCCACTCGTCCAAGCAAAAGCCTCTAACTGATGATTGTTCCACCTATCACAAACCACACTACCGAGAGAAACAACCGCTGCAAGATATGGATTATACGCCACGGTATAAGCGTAGAATGTTTCTACCGTGCCGTTGACCATATTACAGTCGATTTTCCACTCCAGCAACGTCGTCGCTTTGGAGGCGATAGGCGTGCTCAACGTCAACGTAAACGATTCGTCATAAATCAGATTGCCGCTCTTTGTCGTCGCAAAGCTGCCAAGCGCTGCCCCGTTGACAGATACGTTTTTGACCGAGTTGACCGAAGATCCGTAAACATAGAACCGACCGGAAGTGGCAGCATGTTCACTCAACACGTCTATGCCGCCGCTTGCATTGATTTTATTGTTCACATAATACTGAACCACCGCTGTGGTATCGCTGAAGTTAGCCTGCGGCTGCATATAGACCGTCTCCGGCACAGCGATCACAACGTCGCTTGTCACCGCGCTCGCGGTCAGCCCTGTACCGAACAGGTCCTTGCCGATCACGCCGGAGAGCAATCCCACGTAACCGAAGACCATGACCACCGTCAGCACGACGGACAGCGCCTTATGAAATACGGAGTTCTTTTTTGTCATATCTTACACGCTCCTTCTACCCTGCCGTTTCATTGCATATAAAAAGGCAGACTATTCTTAATTATAAAGATACACTTTGATTATAACACCGCATTTTGCAAATAGCAATCGTTTTCTGAAAGCCGCTTTCCAAAAATTTTTTACGATGTTTATTTAAAACGCCTAAAGAAAAACCGTTCCGTTACAGTTTGTTTAAATCCGCGCAACACCCCCGTAAACAATGGCGTTTTCATCAAAAAAGCGCCCTCCTTCACCCTGTAAACAAAGAGGAATTTGGCGAGTTGTCGCGAACCCCGTAGCGCGCGCTGACGGCGCCGTCCCCCTTTGTCGCTGCGCGACATTTCCCCCGCACTGCGGGGGAATCTTCCTCAGTGCCGCTCCCGACGCAAACAACTATCGTAGCACGGCGCATTGCGCCGTCTGAAGTGTCTGGTACAAATAACTGAATAATAGGGCAAAAACTGTTCCCGTAAAATGTTTCACAGAGGGAAGCAAATCATCATGGGTAGCCGCCAGT
>CAMVNL010000014.1 GCA_947168785.1 uncultured Clostridia bacterium
TTCGGGGTAGTATTTGTTCATCATCATTTCTCCTTCAGTTTTTTTGCAAATTGGGGGTTGTCGAGATGTACGGTTTTATGTAGAAACCTTACACACGGTGGTAGCGCGGCTGCCCACAGCCGCCCCGCCGTAGGCGGTTCTTGGCATAAACAATCTTATAAACCAAACAAAACAAACAAATCGTATGTTTTTAATGCAACATACGTTACGTGCCGGCTTACGCCGGAGCGGCTGTGGGCAGCCGCGCTACCGCATGGGACAGGTTTTCGTACAACCGGTAACAACTCGACAAATCCCCATTGCTCAAAATGACCGTCAAAAATAATATATCGTAATAAATAAGTATTTCCATTTCGGGAAAAGTATGATAGAATATATGATGTATAATTATTTTTTCGGGAGGTCCGGCTTTGGATATACGCGTAGGCGACCGGTTGGAAATGAAAAAGCAGCATCCCTGCGGCGGAAAGGCCTTTGCGGTGCTGCGCAGCGGCATGGATTTTAAGCTGAAATGCCTGACGTGCGGGCATGAGGTAATGGTACCCCGTGCCAAAGCCGAAAAAAACATCAAAAACGTGATCAGGGAAGAAACCGATGCTTGACAAACTGAAGGATATCGAAAAACGCTTCGAGGCGGTGAACCAGCAGCTCTGCGACCCCGCCACGGCGCAGGACGTAAAGAAAACCACGGAACTGCTGAAAGAAATCAAAACCCTGCAGCCCATTGTGGATAAACTGCGGGAATATGAAAAAAACGACGCCGACGCCCGCGAGGCAAAGGAGCTGCTGGACACCCCGGGTCTGGAAAAAGACCTGCGGGAGCTGGCGCAGGAGGAATGGGATTCCGCCAGAGCCGCCGCGGAGAAAAACTACGAAGAGCTGAAAATTCTGCTGCTGCCCCGGGACCCCAACGACGGCAAAAACGTGATCGTGGAGATCCGCCAGTCCGCCGGTGGCGAGGAAAGCGCCCTGTTCGCGGCGGTGCTGTTCCGCATGTACGCCATGTACGCCGAAAGCCGGGGCTGGAAGCCGGAGGTGCTCAACGCCAACCCCACGGAGCTGGGGGGCTACAAGGAGATCAGCTTTATGATCGCGGGCGAAGGGGCCTATTCCCGCTTCAAGTTTGAAAGCGGCGTCCACCGGGTGCAGCGCATCCCCGTGACCGAATCCAACGGCAAGATCCAGACCTCCACCGTGACGGTGGCGGTGCTGCCGGAGGCCGAAGAGGTGGACGTGGCCATCGACCCGAACGATCTGAAGATCGACACCTTCCGTTCCTCCGGCGCGGGGGGCCAGCACATCAACAAGACGGAATCCGCCATCCGCATCACCCACCTGCCCACGGGCACGGTGGTGGAATGCCAGGACGAGCGCAGCCAGTATAAGAACAAGGACAGGGCCATGAAGATTTTGCGGTCCCGCATCCTCGAAATGGAGATCGAGAAGCAGGAGAAGGAGATCGCGGGAACACGGCGCAGCCAGGTGGGCACCGGCGACCGCAGCGAACGCATCCGCACCCACAACTATCCCCAGGGCCGGGTGACGGACCACCGCATCGGCCTGACGCTGTACAAGCTGGACGCCGTTCTCAACGGCGCCCTGGACGAGATCATCGACGCCCTCATCACCGCCGACACCGCCGAGAAGCTGAAAAACGAAGCGTAGCACGCAGCCTCAGCTGCGTCGCAATGCGATTCCGCTTCCGTAGCGCGGCTCCGTGAGCCGCCCCGGCGAAGCCGTTTATAATGTAGCGCGGATCCGTCTTGCCCTCGCAAATATTGTCGCGCTGCTTCGCTTGAAGCGCTCGCATCGCTCTGTATTTGCTCACCAAAACTGCCTCGCTTCATCCGCCACTGGCGGCGCTTCGGCAATTTTGCCCGCCCGTAACGCGATTCCGACATTCGCCTTTGGCGAATGCCTGTCGCCGCAAAGCGGCGACAATAAATTGTTTTTTGTTAAAATCCGCCTTCGGCGGGGCGGCTCACGGAGCCGCGCTACATGATACGCCTGCGGCGCTTCCGCTGCTGAATAAGACATACGATTATGACAACAAACATCATTACCATCACCGATATCACAAAACAACAAGCCGAGATCGAAACCGCGGCGGCGTTTTTGCGGGCGGGCGAGCTGGTCGCCATCCCCACCGAGACCGTCTACGGCCTTGGGGCCAACGCGCTGGACGGAAACGCCGTAAAAAAGATCTTCGCGGCGAAGGGCCGTCCGCAGGACAACCCCCTGATCGTCCACATCGCGGAGGTATCCGAGCTGTACGGGATCGCCCGGGAGGTGCCCGACGCCGCGCTGAAACTGGCGAAGGCCTACTGGCCCGGCCCGCTCACCATCATTCTGCCGAAGAGCGACGCGATCCCCGATGAAGTCTCCGCGGGGCTGGATACCGTAGCCATCCGCATGCCCAGCCATCCGGTGGCAAACGCCGTGATCCGGGCGGCGGGGGTACCCGTGGCGGCCCCCAGCGCCAACATTTCCGGCTTCCCCAGCCCCACGGCGGCGCAGTATGTGATCGACGACATGAACGGCCGCATCGCCTGCATCGTGGACGGCGGCGACTGCGAATTCGGCATTGAATCCACCGTGGTGACGCTGGCGACAAACCCGCCGCAGCTGCTGCGTCCCGGCGCGGTCACGCTGGAGCAGCTGAAAGCCGTGCTGGGCGACGTGACGGTCAACCAAGCCGTGCTGAACCCGCTGGCGGAGGGCGCGAAGGCCGCCTCCCCCGGCATGAAATACAAGCACTACGCCCCAAAGGCGGAAATTTCCATCGTTCGGGGCGACCTGGCCGCGTTTATCGCCTACTGCCATCGCCACCCGGGGGTCGCCGACGCGGCGCTGGTGTTCGAGGGCGAGGAGGACCAGACGCCCCTGCCCTGCGTCACCTTCGGAAAAGAAGCCGACAGCCTGACCCAGGCGCACCGACTGTTCGACGCCCTGCGGGAGCTGGACGCCATTGGCGCGAAAAAGGTCTTTGCCCGCTCCCCCTCCACAGAGGGCGTGGGGCTGGGCGTGTGCAACCGTCTGTACCGGGCGGCGGCCTTCCGGTTTTTATCGGACGACGCCGGCGCGATCATCGGGATCACCGGCCCCAGCGGCGCGGGGAAATCCACGGTCTGCGACCTGCTGCGGCAGCGCGGCGCGGTGATCGTGGATGCGGACAAAGAAGCCCGGGCCGTGACGGAGCCGGGCAGCCCCACCCTTGCCGCCCTGGTGGAGGCCTTCGGCGCGGATATCCTGCGGCCCGACGGCAGCCTTGACCGGCAACTGGTTGCCTCCCGCGCCTTTGCGGACAAAGAAAAGACCGCCTTGCTGGTCTCCATCACCCACCCGGCCATCGTGGCCCGCTGCCGCGAAAAGGCGGAGGCCGCCAGGGCGGCGGGCAAGACCGCCGTGATCGACGCCCCGCTGCTGTTCTCCTCTGGGTTGGACAAGCTCTGCGACCGCACCGCCAGGGTTTTCGCCCCGGAGGACGTGCGGAGGGAACGCATCCGCGCGCGCGACCACATCAGCGACGAGGAGATCGCCAAACGCTTCGCCGCCCAGGCAGAAGAAACCGCCCTCTCCCAGGCCGCCGACGTCACCATCCGCAACTACCCGCCGCATGAACTGGAAGAGGAAATCGAAAAATTGTCATTGTGAGGTTCTTATGGGAGTATCATTCAGGCACTCTGCCGGATTCGGAAAAAGAATAGAATATTATTTGATAGGGAAAATGCTAATGGAAGGCCTTGACGTTTATCTGCCATTGGTAGACGATCATGGTGTCGATTGTGTAATAAAAAAGGATAACGGTACATTTATTGAGGTACAGATAAAAGCAAGATCGAAAGAGGTCACGGATGGTGATGCTGCGCTATTTGCTGCCATTACCCATAACAAAACCGAGAATTTCTTTTTCGTGTTCTATTCAGAGCGTTTAGATACAATGTGGATTCTTTCATCTGAAGAATTCATAAAAGAATGCGTAACCAATAAAACAGGAAAAAATGCAGGAAAGCACAGCATATGGTTTAATGGAAATAGACGAGACAAAAAAACCGGGGAAAAGAAAGAGTATTGTAAAGATCAATTTAAACAATATGTTGCTACGGATTTCTCTCGATTTCACTGATATCTAATTGTGTTGAATTTTTATCTGTTTTGTGCAGACATCATCTGCACAATTGATGCAACAACTAAACGAGCTACAAACTGTTACACAAATCATAAAACATATTATGGTTGAGCGGGGGTATTTATGAAAGTCTATCACGGCAGCACCGTGGTCGTAGACCATCCCGAGATCCGCCAAAGCGAAAACTTTCTTGATTTCGGCACGGGATTTTATACGACTACTTCCTTCGCACAGGCGCAGCGCTGGGCAAAAATAAAAATGCGGCGGCTCAACGCGCCGGTCGGTTACGTCTCCGTCTATGAATTTGATGAGGCAGCCGCGGCAAAGCAGACGGAGATATTCCGGTTTGAAAACGCCGATATCGATTGGCTGACGTTTGTGGTGAACAATCGCCGGGGTGACCCGCGAACCGGCGCAGCGGATCTGTATATCGGTCCGGTGGCGGACGATAACGTGTACCGCTCCATCCGGTTGTTTGAAACCGGCGTCCTTGACGCGGAAGAAACCGTGAAACGTCTGAAAACGGAGGTCCTACAGGACCAATGGGTCTTTTGCAGCGACCGCGTATTATCCTGTCTTTCCTTCCTGGAAGCCAGGGAAATCACAGAGGAGGGTTGATAATGCCGCTGGAACAGTTCAACGCCATGATGCCGCCCATCTCCGACAGTCTTGTCGCTATGATCGCGGAAAAGTGGAACCTGACGGAAAAGGACGCCATGATGCAGTTGTACCAATCTTCCGTCTATGCGCTGCTGGAGAAGGAAGAGACAAAACTCTGGCATTACAGCACTGAAATGCTCTACGCGTTGTTTGAACAGGAAAAAACAACGGGAACCCTGACGTTCCCGGACGTATAAAGGAGGCAACCCCATGAGCAAGGAAATGTCCTTTGTGATCTTCTGCCTTGAAAATTACAAGGTCTACCGGTCGCTGACCGGGAAACAGGCCGCCGCGTTGTTTGAGCGGTACGGCGTGATCGACTATTTGTTGGAGGGGTACGACGTGCTCCACACCACTGGATACCAATACATGAACCACGATATTGACGAATACCTGAAAGCGCGGAACGCCGCTTTCTGAAAATACTGATCATATCACCTATCACAGGAGGGTCCACCATGTCACTCTGGAAAAAACTCACCGCTCTGATTCTCACCCTTGCCCTTGTGGCGGGGGGCGCGGCGTTGGCTTTATCCGCCTCTGCGGAGGAGGAGATCGCTCCCGCCGAACCCGCTTCCGCCGAGCCCTTCGTCCCGGTGCTGCGGTTTATCGCCGCCAGCGATACCCACGTGCGTGACGACGACAACATGCCCTACCGCATCCGCAAGATGCTGGACATGGCCTATGAAATGGCGGAAGCCGACCCCGCCTACCCGGCGCTGGACGCGCTGATGGTCTCCGGCGACCTGACCAACGACGGCACCAAGCCGGAATTTGACCGGTTCATCGCGGCGGTCAACGGCTCCCTGCGGGAGGGCACCCGCTTCATCGGCGTGGTGGCCAAAAACCACGACGGCTATGAGATGCCCCGCCGGGAGATGCGCGGCTATTATTCCTCCATCTCCGGCAACGACCCCGATTTCCACGTGGTCATCAACGGCTTCCACTTCATCGGCGTGTCCGCTTCTCCTCTGGACGGCGTCCACTATTCCGCCGCGCAGCAGACCTGGCTGAAGCAGCAGCTCACCGCCGCCGCGAAGGAGGACCCCGACAAGCCCATCTTTGTGACCCATCACGAGCACGTGCGCGGCACCGTGTACGGCAGCTCGCTGGACGACGGCTGGGGCATGGGCTACTTCACCTCCATCCTGAAGCAGTTCCCCCAGGTGGTGGATTTCAGCGGCCATTCCCACTATCCGCTGAACGACCCCCGCTCCATCTGGCAGGGCCAATTCACCGCCGTCGGCACCGGCGCCATCTACTATTCCGAGTTCAACGTCGGCGGCACCTATCACCCCGCCGACAGCAACGACACCGCCACCTGCTGGATCGTGGAGGTCGACGCCAACAACCGCCTCCGTCTGCGGGGCATGGACGTGCTGGCCGGCGAGTGCCTGGTGGAATACGTGCTGGATAACCCCGCCGATCCGGCCAACCGTCCCTATACCCCCGCCAAGCGCAAGGCCGCCGCGTCGGCCCCCGCCTTTGACGCGGACGCGGCCCTCACCGTGACGCCCACCCCGGGCGGCTGCGCCGTGACCGTGCCCGCGGCGAGATCCACGGACGGCATGCCCGTCACCCTGTACCGAATCAAGGCCGTGGACGGCCGGGGCAAGACCTGCGCCAAGAGCTGGACGCTGCCCTGCTATTACCGGGCGGTGGACCAGGAGACCGTGGAGCTGACCCTGACGGGGCTGGCCTCCGGCGAATACAAGCTGATCGTGACGGCGGAGAACGCCTACGGGGATGTGAGCGAACCCGTGGAGGCACAGGCGGCCGTGGACGACGGCGGATGCCCCTATTGCCATGAGCCCCACGAAGGCTTTGCCGGAAAGATCGTCCTCTTCTTCCATAAGATCGCCTGGTTCTTCACCAATCTGTTCGGGAAGAAGTAATTCAGAGGAAAGGGAACCACAGGCGACCGGCGAGTCGGAAGTCGGAAGTCTTCAGTCGGAAATCCTTTTGGATAAAGGATTTCTTTTCCCCGACAAGCGCTTTTACCCCATGTGGCCGCAATATGTTCATTTGCAGCAGGAACGTTATCTTTTCGGGACTTCCGACTTCCGACTGATGACTTCCGACTTGACAAAACCATCGAACGATAATCAATAAAGAATAAAGACAGGAGAATCGTTATGTCAGAAGAACTCACCAGAGCCGAACAGCTCAAGAAAGAATTATTCATGAAGCCGGTGAACGCGGCGAAGGCCTGCGCCGACGGGCAGATCAAAGAGGCGGACAACTTCTGCGAGGGATATATGAGCTTCCTCGACGCCGCCAAGACTGAGCGGGAGGCCGTGGAAGAGGCCGTGGAGCTGGCCCGCGCCAACGGGTTCATTGAATTCCGCAAGGGCGAAAAGTACGCCCCCGGCGAGCGGGTCTACTACAACAATCGGGGCAAGTCGCTGATTCTGGCGGTGATCGGCAAAAAGGACCTTTCCGAAGGCGTCCACATCACGGCGGCCCACATCGACAGCCCCCGGCTGGACCTGAAGCCCAACCCCCTGTATGAGGACAGCGAGCTGGCCTATTTCAAGACCCACTACTACGGCGGCATCAAAAAATACCAGTGGACGGTGACGCCCCTGTCCCTTCACGGCGTGATCGTGAAAAAGGACGGCGAGACCGTGAAGGTCAAAGTGGGCGAGGACGACGGCGACCCCAAGTTCGTCATCACGGACCTGCTGCCCCATCTGGCGGCCAATCAGATGAAATCCACCATGGCGGAGGGCGTGAAGGGCGAAAACCTGAACGTGCTGATCGGCAGCCGTCCCTTCGACGACACCGACGCCGCCGAAAACGTGAAGCTGAACATTATGAACATCCTGTTCGAAAAATACGGGATCAACGAGGCGGACTTCCTCAGCGCGGAGCTGGAGGTGGTGCCCGCCTTCAAGGCCTGCGACATCGGCTTTGACCGGTCCATGATTGGCGCCTACGGCCACGACGACCGGGTGTGCGCCTACCCCGCCCTGATGGCGCTGATCGACGCGGAAGCGCCGGAGCACACCGCCGTGTGCGTGCTGGCGGATAAGGAGGAGATCGGCTCCGTGGGCAACACCGGCCTGGATTCCTCCTTCCTCAACTACTTCATCTGCGACCTGGCGGAGGCCAGCGGCCTGGACGGGCGCGACGTGCTGACCCGCTCCAAGTGCCTTTCCGCCGACGTGAACGCGGCCTTCGACCCCATCTACGCGGAGGTCTCCGAAAAGCGCAACGCCTCCTTTGTCAACCGGGGCGTGGTCATCACCAAGTACACCGGCAGCCGCGGCAAGGGCGGCACCAGTGACGCCAGCGCGGAATTCATGGCCGAGGTGCGCGCCATGCTGGACGGCAACCACGTGGTGTGGCAGACCGGCGAGCTGGGCAAGGTGGACGAAGGCGGCGGAGGCACCGTCGCCAAGTATATCGCGGGGCTGAACGTGGACACCGTGGACCTGGGCGTGCCGGTGCTGTCCATGCACGCACCCTTCGAGGTGGTCTCCAAGCTGGACGTATATATGACCTATAAAGCGTGCTTCGCGTTTTATCTGAACTGACGATATGAAGGAATATCAGGTGAATCCGGCGGCCTACGGCGGCGTGACCGTGCTGCCGTCGGAGATCGTGGAAAAGCATTTGAAGCTGGCGGGGCTGGCGCAGTTGAAGGTGATCCTCTGCGCCTTCGCGAACGCCGGGAAGCCCGTCACGGCGGAGGAGGCGGCGCAGACCGCGGGCATTGCCCCGGAGGACGCCGCCGACGCGCTGGACTATTGGAAGGACAAGGGCCTGCTGCTGGAACGCGGCGAGCCCGCCGCCCTTGCGCCCGAAGCGGAAACAGCCCCGACGGAGCCGCAGCAGCCGGCCGCCCCGGCGAAGGCGTTCACCCAGCTGAAGCCCTCGCGGCTGCGCCGGGACGAGATCGCCGCGCGGATCGTGGAATCGCCGGAGGTGGGCTTTCTGTTCACCGAGGCGCAGACAAGGCTGGGGCGCACCATCGGCGACGGGGACCAGTCGTCGCTTTTGCTGCTGCACGACTACTACGGCCTGCCGGTGGAGGTGATCCTCGCCATCTGCGAATACGCCAAGACCCACGGCAAGGCCAACAACATGAGCTATATCTATACCGTGGGCATGGACTGGAGCAAGCGGGAGATCGACACCATCGAGCGGGCGGACGAGGAGCTGCGGCACCTGGAGAGCATCCACTCCCGCTGGGGCGAGTTCTGCGCCGCCACGGGCATGCGCGCGGGCAAGCCCACCGCCGCCCAGGCCAAGCTCTTCGGGGTGTGGATCGACGAGTGGCACTTCCCCATGAGCGTTATCGCGCTGGCCTATGAAGAGATGAGCAAGAACACCGCGGGGAAGATCAGCTTTCAATACATCAACAAGGTGCTGGCCAACTGGCACATGCACGGCGTGCAGACCCCGGAGGCCGTGGCGGAGGAACAGAAGCGCTTCAACGAGAAAAAGGAACAGGCCGCTGCGGAAAAATCCAAGGGCTACAACGCCCGCACCAAGCCCGCGGAGACCTATTCCCAGCCCGCGTCCTATGATATCGACCTGGCCGAGCAAAAGGCCAAAACCAGCGTGCCGAAGCTGGTGAAGAAGGAGAAGAGGTAGCACGGAGCCTCAGCTCCGTTTGAGTCGGAAGTCATCAGTCGGAAGTCGGAAGTCTTGCGCCGTTTCAGAGCGGAGTTCGGAGAGCGGAGATTTCCGGCACCGACAACCCGCAGCACGGCGCTCTGCGGCGTTAAAAGCGCGCCGCAGGCGTATAATCGTAGCGCGGCTCCGTGAGCCGCCCGCAATGCGATTCCGATGAAAAAGGATCCCTGAAACTTCTGTTATCGCCGACAAATAACGAAGAATCGGCGATAAAGCGCTGATAACGAAAACAAACGCTGATAAAATGCGCTGATAACAAAAAAGCGCTGATAAAATCAACCACACAAGGGAATCAAAATTGTAGATAATATAAGGTTTGTGCTCACAAAACAGCTTTAGAAAACAAAATAAGATGCAAAGAATTGTTCGCCGTCCTAAGGATATAATATGATAAAAGCAATAGATGAAAATGGAAAAAGTGTATTGATTTCTAATGCAATCAGGGGGAAAGTATATTATTGTCCTGCTTGTAATTATCCTCTTGAGCAAAGAAAAGGTGAAGAACGGCAGTATTTTGCTCACCATCGAACAGGTGTCAACAAAGATAAACATATATGTTGCGATTCTTGGAATTATGATATGAGTGATTGGCATATCAACTGGCAAGAAAGATTTCCTGAACAGTGCATAGAAAAAATAATATCATACGACAATCAAAAACATCGTGCCGATGTTGCAATTAATGATCTTATAATTGAATTTCAACACAGCAATATCTCTTATTTCGATTTTCACTCTCGTAATCAATTTTATCAAAACTGCGGTTATTCTGTTATTTGGGTTTTTGATATTCGTCAAGATGTTCATGAAAAAAGAGTATATCATGAAGATGGAAACAAATTTACTTGGTCCCATGCGAATAAAATGTTCCAGTCATTGGATTTGAAAAAGGAAAATATCACATTATATTTTCAATTTACGGATGGAGAAGATGATTATTGTTTAGAGAGAATTACAGGAGGTTATCGTAATTTTTCAATCTTTTATACAGACACACAAAATTCTCTTTCAATAGCTGAATTTGTGGATTTGGCAAAAAAAGAAAAATCCCCTCTCGCCCAAAACAATAATAAAAGAACAAAACAAATTCATCCTGACATTAACGATGGAAAAAGTATTCCTGAACTTTGGAATCCAAATTATCTTAGTTTTGTTGTAATCAATTTAACCAATGGCGAAGAAATATACATACCATGTAAAGATGATAAACTTCAACGACAATATAACAACCCCCAGGGACCTATTTTTGGAAAAAAAACGGCAAAAAATCCAGATGGCTCTTATTGTTACTCAAACTTATATCCTATCAAAGATGCTGAAAAACCAATTTGGCGTTTAAAAACAAAAAAACCTAAACAAATTCAAAAAATAAATGGATGTAGTTCTCTTGAAGAACTAATCAAATCAAATCCAGAGGAAACTTATTTTTTCTGTGAATTGAATCAAAAAGCATATCTTCTATTTTTCAATAATGACAATAAATTGCAATTCACTGCTCATGAAATAAATCAAAATAATGGTAGTGTTATAAAAACATCGACAGATTTCGTTTTTGAAAAGAAAAACGATATTATTTGGCGCTTACTCTAAATAATTATTTCTATCAATGTGCCCACGTCGGGCATCCCACCCCCGAGGTACCCCATGACCCAACGTGAAAACATGCTCCGGGTGATCCGGTTTGAGCGGCCGGAGTTTATTCCCGTCAATTTCTGCGTCAGCAAATCCACCGGACAGACGACAATTCCTTATCTTAAATAATGAGGAAATGAAACCGCCCCCTGTCTTCTCTTACGCAAGCATTCATAAAAAGGAGCTTCTCGAAAATGAAAAAGACGCTATCCATTTTACTCGGTCTTCTGCTTTTGTGCCTTGCCGTTGTGCCTGCGGGGGCGATCATCAGCACGGCGCAGGGGACCAGCTATTACATCGACAGCATCGACGGCAGCGACGTGACCGGCGACGGGCTTTCCCCCGCCACCGCGTGGAAGAGCGTCCCCGTGACCGAGTGTACGCTGCAGGCGGGCGACCGGGTGCTGTTCCGCCGGGGCGGCACGTATGAATGTACCCTGACCGTCAGCGACAGCCTCGGCACGCCGGAGGCGCCCATCCTCATCACCGCCTACGGGGAGGGCGACGCGCCCCTGCTGACAACGGACGCCCGCGCGGAGGTGCTGCGCCTGTTCGACTGCTCCTACGTGACGGTCAGCGACCTGGAGATCACCGCCCACAACGGCGGCGGCGTCTGGATCGACACGCTGAACCGGGAGAGCGTGGGGATCACGCTGGAAAACCTGACCATCCACGATATTCAGAATTACAAGGTCACCAGCCGGGACAACCTCTCCGCCGGGGCCGCCGAGGCCCGCGCCTGCGTGATGGTAAAGGGCCTGCCCGCCCGCTCGCTGTACCCGGTGAACGACCTGACCGTCGCCGACTGCGAGATGTACGACTGCGGCAACGGCGTGAGCCTGTGGGGCGCCTTCGACCAGCGGCTGGGAAACCCCTGGAACGACGACGAGCTGTGCGACCTAGCCCCCGTCTACAACGAAAACGCCCTGATCCGGGACGTGTATTTCCATGATATGGACGCGGAGGCCGTGATCATCGGCATCTGCGACGGCGCGCTGATGACCCGCTGCCGGGCCATCGACTGCTGCCAGGGCGAGGGCGTGGACGAAAACGGGAAGATCCTGTACTTCACCGCCGCCGCCTGGTTCTGGGGCAGCGAGAACAGCACCATCGAATACTGCGAGATCGCCGGGCAGAAAAACGTGGGCGACGGCATGACCGTGGATTTCGACTCCCAGTCCAACCACTGCACCTACCAGTATATCTACTCCCACGACAACGTGCGGTTTGTGGTGAACAACGCCAAGACCAGCCCCCAGCAGGGCAACGTGGTGCGCTATTGCCTTTCCGTCAACGACAACAAGGGGCGCAACGCCCTTACCGGCGGCCCGGGGGAGACGGGGCTGCTGTTCTACAACAACACCATCGTCAACTCCCTGCGGTTTGATATTGACAATATCTTCGATTCCTACTTCGTCAACAACATCTTTGTGTTTGAGGACGGCTACCGCATGAACACGGAGGCGGACCGGGACGCCTACAAGGGCAGCGTGATCGCGGGGAACTGCTACTACAACTGCCTCAGCGTGCCCTTTACCGGCGCAAAATTCAACACCCTGCCCGGATTTGCCGGACAGGATGCAAACGACGCCGCCTCGTTCATGCTCTCCAAGGACTCCCCGCTGATCGGCGCGGGCGTCAGCGTGCCGGGGGACGACTGCGAAACGGACTTTTTCGGCAACGCCATCGTCAGCCGGAACATCGGCTGCTACGGCGGAACGGGAACGGACGCGCCATTTAAGGGAGAAACGGTATTCGCCCGGCTGCTCCGGTTCTTCCGCACCCTGTTCGCCATTCTGAAAAACCTGTTTGAAGGAAAGAAATGAGGAGGAAACCGACATGACCGCATTATTACAGAAGATCATCGCGTTTTTTATGGCCATCGGCACGTTTTTTGCCGGGCTGTTCGGGCTACCGAAGCCCGTTGACGTCTTTGGAACTTACGACCTGCCCGTGTTTACCGCCGGGGTCCGCAAGGGCTCCTATGAGAGCGCCGGGGGTACTTTGATCGCCCGGTATGAGCTGGTGAAGGAAAAGGACTTCGACGGCTACGTGAACGCCCTGAAGCAGGCGGGCTTTGCCGTCTATGACGAAAACAAGATAGAAGCCAACCGCTTCGCCACGCTGACGAACGACAAAACCACGGTCACCGTCTCCTGGTTCAAGGGACAGTCGAAGCTGTCAAAAACCGGCACGCTGCGGGTCATTGCGGAGCCGAAAGGCGCCCTGTGCCCCCTGACAGACCCCTGTGAGGAGACCTATGACACCCTGCTGACCGGCATGAAGGGCGAGACCGTGGTGGCCGCGGAGGGCATGGGCTATATCCTCCGGCTGGCGGACGGCAGCTTTTGCATCATCGACGGCGGCATGGGCGACCCGGACCACGTGGACAGCGACAAGCTGATGAATATATTGCTGGCCCAGAAGCCCGCGAACGCGGAAAAACCCGTGATCGCCGCGTGGATCTTCTCCCACCTGCACGGGGACCACATCGGCGTGTTCAACTGCTTCTCGCTGGACCACCACGACGACGTGACGATCGAGCGGTTCTACTTCAACTTCCCCAAGGAAGAAGAGACCGCCGCCTCCGATTCCCCCTATATGCTGGATGACACCATCTACCGCTACACCCAGTTCAAAAAGAATCTGGCGGAATTTTACCCGGACGTGCCGGTGGTGAAGCTCCACTCCGGTAACCGCTTCGCCGTGCGCAACGCCTCCTTTGAGACGCTGTACGCCTACGACGACCTGTACCCCCAAACCATTGTGGACGGCGGCATGAACGAGTGCAGCCTGCTGCTGAAGATGACCGTGGGCGGCCAGACCACCCTGTGGACCGGCGACTTCGCCTTCAAGGCCACAGATCTGGTGCTGTCCGAGTACGACGAGGCCCTTGCCGCCGATCTGCTGCAATTGGCCCACCACGGCATGAACGGCACCGAGGAGCTGTACGCCAAGGTGAACCCCACCTACGCCCTGCTGCCCGTGTGGGAGGGCGGCCTCGCTCAAATGCTGACAAAAGAACAAAACCAATGGCTGGTCAACAGCCCGAAGGTGAAACAGTTCATTGTCACCGGCTGCGGCACCTGGACCATCCGTCTGCCTTATGACCCCGTCCCGGGGACCTTCGAGCGCATCCCGACGGACGAAACGGTCTACCCCGCGTACCCCGCGCTGCTGGGAGAGTAACA
>CAMVNL010000015.1 GCA_947168785.1 uncultured Clostridia bacterium
AGAATGTACGTCGGCGTGACGGCGGGCACTTCCGGGCGGGTGCCGATGAAAGCGTTCGCGCTGTCCGGGTGGGGCGTCAACGTCACGTATCATGAGCGGCTCAAGGAAGCGTACTACGCGCTGCAGAAGCTTTGGAGCAAATAAACCGGAAAGGGGAGACGCAGGATGTCATTCAGTTATCTGATATATCTGTATATCTTTATCTGCGTCTGCCTGATCGTTTTTGAGATCGGATGGCTGATCTATTACGGCGCGCGGGAGCGTTTGCAGGCCGGGCGTACCGCGCGGTATGAGGAATACCTGAGGCGGCAATGCGAGACGCTTGCGTCCGGCGGGGAACTCCCTTCGCTGGACCGCCGGCAGAAACTGTTCTTCAGAAAAGTTTTTTCCAATTCCCATAAAATCATCGCCTTTGCCTGCGCCTTTCAGAACGTCAGCAGGGATTTTCCGGATGAGATCGGAAAGGCCGTCGGCATCGTCGATGAAGAGGCGCTCTTCATCATGAAGCACGTGCAGGGGCATACCAAATCGGCGTCGCGGGTTTATTCGCTGAAGCTGTTCGCCGATATGACGGCCTATACCTGGCGTAACCGCCCCGGCCGGATCGTGGAGTATCAGTTTGCGTTCCTGACGGATCCGTCGGTCTATTGCCGAACCTACGCCATGGATGTGCTTTACGCCCTGGGGACGGCCAACGACCTGCACCGGGCGGTGATGCTGCTGTCGGATAAAAACCTGTTTTATCACCCCAAGGTCCTCATGGAGGGGCTGATGTCCTTCCGGGGCGACCACCGGGTGCTGTCGCTGCTGCTGATCCGTGATTTTGACAAGCTGTCGGAGGATTACCGGATCGCCGTTCTGGAATACTGCCGTCACAGGGCGCCCCTGATCGGCCCGTTCCTGGTGGAATTCCTGACGGGAGAATACTCCGTGGACGTGAAGTGTACGACGCTGCGTTATTTCAGGAAATACCCGATCCCGGAGGCAAAGCCGGTGATCGTCGATTTCCTTGAACACGACGACAAATACGCGTGGGAGATCTCCGCCATCGCCGCCAAGGCCCTCAGCGCGTATCCGGAGCCGGACGTCAAAGAGCTGCTCAAGCGCAGGCTTTCGCATCCGAACTGGTATATCCGCCGCAACAGCGCGGAAAGCCTTGTTTCGATCGGTCTTTTTGTTGCCGAACAGGCGGAGATCATGAACCGCAGCGACCGTTTCGCGCGGGAAATTCTGGAATACAATCTGCTTGTCGCGGAAAAGAACAAAATGCGCCCGGGCGCCGGGCTGCCGGGAGGCGATATTTTATGAGCGTATTATACCGGGTTGTCAACGTCCTGTGCTCCGCCTTTGCGATCTATCTCATCGTTTACGCCACCTTTCTCTTCCTTTCCGTCATCATAGGCGCCAATACCATGTACGCAAGGCGCAGGCGCGGCTATTATGAGAACAGGCTTGACGTCAAATCGTTTATCCCGATCAGCATCATCGTGCCGGCCTATAATGAGGAGGTCACGATCATCGAGACGGTGCGCTCTCTTTTGGCGCTGGATTATGATAAATATGAGATCGTCGTCGTTGACGACGGCTCGAAGGACAATACCTCGAAGGTGCTGATCGAGCATTTCGGCATGCAGCCGGTGATCCGCCCCATCCGTTCGCGCATCCCATGCCAGCCGGTGGAGCAGGTGTATGAATGCTATGATCAGAAGGTCAGCATCACGCTGATCCGCAAGAAAAACGGCGGCAAGGCGGACGCGCTGAATATGGGCATCAACGCGTCGTATTATTCCTATTTCATCTGCATGGATGCGGACTCGGTGCTTCAATACGATTCTCTCCGTAAAATCGTCGCGCCCATTTTGGAAAACGACAAAATCGTCGCCTGCGGCGGCGCCGTCATGCTCTGCAACGGCGTGACGCTCAAGGACGGCAAGGTGATCAAATATGACCTGCCGAAGAATATCATCGCCTGCATGCAGGCGGTGGAATATTCAAGAACCTTTCTGGCTTCACGGCTTCTGTTCGACCGCTTCAACGGGAACCTCATCATTTCCGGCGCTTTCGGCCTGTTCAAGAAGGATACCGTGATCGCGGCCGGAGGGTACGACCACGATACCAAGGGCGAGGACATGGAGCTTGTGGTCAAGCTGCATGAATTCTGCGTGCTGAACAAGATCGACTATACGATCAAATACGCGCCGGACGCGATCTGCTGGACGCAGGCGCCGGAACGGCTCCGGGACCTGAGAACCCAGCGCAAGCGCTGGCACGTGGGGCTGTTTCAGTGTATGTATAAATACAGAAACTTTTTCGCCAATCCGAAAATGGGGCCTGTGGCGACTATCTCCTATCTGTATTTCCTGCTGTATGAGTTGCTCTCGCCCTATATCGAGCTGCTGGGACTGGCGCTTTCGATCGTGATCGTCGCGCTGGGGATCATCAACGTCCGTTTTGCGGTCGTCTTCTTCTTTGTGTACGTGCTCTACGGAATGATCCTGAGCATCACCTCCTACCTGACGACGATCCACCTGCAGGGGTTGAGCATAAAGCCCGTGAGCATCCTGAAAATCATCGGGCTGAGTCTGCTTGAAACCACGTACATTCACTTCGTCATGCTCTGGACGCGCGCCACCGCGCTGGTCGGCTACCGCAAGAACAAGCGCAACTGGGGAACGATCCAGCGCAAGAAAATCGATAATTCGTAAGAGGTTATTATTATAATGAAAAAGCTCGTCTGCGTTATTCTGTGTCTGTCTGCGCTCTGCATTGCTTCGCTGCAGGGCTTTGGATTCGTTTTCGCAGCCCCCGTGACGACGACCTCTTTGCCGGATGAACCTCCGGCGGCAGGGGAGGCGACGGCGGCAGAAGAGGCGACGGCGACGGATGCCCCGCAGGCCGCTTCGGAAGAAACGACGGGCAAACAGACCGTTGTCAGAAAAACCGATACGCTCAAAGACGGCGCAAATTTCTTCATCGTGGGAAATCCCGACTGCTATCCTTTTGAGTATTACGATCCGCAGACGGGTAATTACGAGGGCTTGCTGCCCCTCATCCTGAATGATATTGCGCAGGCGAACGGTATCTCTCTGCTGTACTTCAACTCATCCGATTCGAGGCAGAGCCTTGCTGAAAATTCGCAGGGGGAGATCATTTCGGCCTGTGTGGACGACGAGTTTTCTGAATTTGAGCATACCGAGCCGATCTTCACCTACGTCTCTGCGGACGGGAAACGGCACTCCGTGACCATCGCGTTTTCGGACGCCGCCGGCGCCGACTTCGTCGCTTTGCTCGTAAAGTCGGTCAATTCGCTTTCCAGCAGAGCAAAGATGGAGTATTATTACGCATTCGTCCAGTCGCAGAGAGGCGACGACGGCAAGGGGCTGGTCGTCGCGGTTTGGCTGCTGGGCGCCGCCGCCCTGAGCGCCGCCGTATTCGCCGCCGTCATTTTTTTGAAAAACAAGAAAAAAGAAGGAAGAGCGCTTGACACGGATTTTGTTTTCAACGCCGGCGGGCTGGAGCGGTTCTTTGACGCCAACATCAAGGACGTGACGAGAACGCTGTATGATGTAACGTACTTGTTCTGCAGTTTTCCGTCGGAAAACGCCCGGACGGACGAACAGCGCCGGGTTTATGCCGGGCTCATAAAAGACGCGCTTTCCTCCGGCGACGCGCTGGGATTTATGCATACGGGCTTTTGCGTGATTTCCAACAGCGAAAACACCGACGTGGAAGAGCTGATCAAAAAGACGGAGCAGGCGAGGCTTGACGCGGGCTTGCAGGACATGAACGTGTACTGCGGCACGCTGCGCCTGTCAAAGACGGAACGGCACTTTTCCGAGGCCGTCGGGAAGGCGGAATCGGCCGCGGAGCAGGCGAGGGCCCAGAAAAATACGCTTGTCCGGTATCAGTCGGAGACGAAATCCGTCAACGAATTTACGGCGCAGGAGCTGAGCGAAGCGCTGAAAAAAGGCGAATTCAGACCGGTTTTTCAGCCCGTATTCGACGCGGCGTCCGGAAAACTCAGAATGCTTGAGGTCTATTCCCGCTGGGAGTCTCAGACCTACGGGTACTTGGACGAGCAGCGATTCAGAGATGCGTTCCGGAAAAACGGTCTTGTCACGCAGCTTGACCTGCGGATTTTCGCGGAATGCTGCCGCCGGCTCAAGTACCGCAGGCAGATCGGCAAAAGCACGCCGCCTGCGATCTGTAATTTTTCAAGACGCAGCCTGTTGTCAAAGGATTTCCTGATCCGTATTCTGGAAATCCTGAAAAAATCCGGCTGCGACGCCTCGGATTTTATTTTTGAGATACGCGTCAAGGACAGAAAGACGGATCTGCGCGCGCTGGCCGACGTAACGGAAAAGCTGCACGAAATCGGCATCGCCGTCAGCCTTGATACCGCCGGCACCGGACTGATCCACTATGAGGATTTCTCGCTTTTGAACGTCGACTATCTCAAGATCGACGACAGCATTCTGCGGTTCATGGGCAAAAACGAAGCGACGGTACTCATTCTCAACTCCGTTACCACGCTGCATGAGGTCGGCGTCAAACTGATCTGCGACAGCATTTCCGACGAGCAGCTTCTGAAGCAGGCGGTTCTGATCGGTACGGATTATATCGAAGGGGACTACTGCTGCGCCCCGCTGGATATCGCAGGCGCCGAAAAGCTGATCGACAACAGAAAGTGACGAGGCGAGACGGTTTTTTGCTCCTCCCCGGAATTCATTTCGCCATTGACAAACTGCATGAAATTACGGCGTTGATGCTGTCCAGACAAAAAATGGCTGAATATTCATTTTTCTTTTATGGGAAAGGTTGACTTTTTTTGGATAATCAGTTAATATTAAGTCGACTTTATTAAAACGGGAAGGGGGAAGGCGGATCGTGTCGTTGTTTCTGTCTGCGGAGCCGGTTTACGCGTTTACCTTTCTTCTTACACTGATTATACTCTGCATTTATACAATTTTTGTTCTCACCGGCCGGATGTTCGATGAACGGGAAAAACGGATCGCGCTGCTGTGCGCCGTGACGGTGGGCATCCTTTCTTCGGCAGAGTTTACAGGCGCTTATATCGACTTCGCCGGCGTCGGTTTGAAGACGCTGCAAACCGCGGTGAAGTTTTTGGAGCTGTCGCTGACCCCCGGGCTGCCGTACGCCATGGGGATGATCATGAGCGCGCGCCGCCCCGTCCGTTTTGTATTGCTTCCCATTGGCCTGAGCATTGCGCTGCAGGCTGTCATGCTTCCGTTCCGGCTCGTCTTCTATGTGGACGAAGCGGGCGTCTACCATCACGGTTCTTTTTACTGGGTCTATCCGGCCCTGATCATTATCAGCGCCGTTTATTTGTGCGGCGTGTTCTTCGTTCAGGCAAGAAAGCTTCAGAGCCGTCACAGTTTTTACTGCGTTCTGTCGGTGATGATACCGCTGATCTGTTTGCTGGCGCATATCTTTGTGCCGGAGATCCGTATGTCCTGGCTCGGCGTGAGCATTGCGCTTATCTTTATGTATTCCGCCCATTGCAGCGTAAAGCTGTGTACCGATCATATCACGCATCTTCTTGACAGAAGCACCTTTGATGCGGACCTGCAGACGATGAAAAAGGGCAACACGCTCCTCTTTTTTGATATCAATAAGTTTAAACAGCTCAATGATGACCACGGCCACATCGTCGGGGATGAATATCTTTCCACCATTGCGCGCTTTATCCGGGAGGCATATGAGAATGTGGGGCGCTGCTATCGGATCGGAGGCGACGAATTCGCGGTCATCATTTACAAGAAAAACGTTGACATAGGGAAGGTGAATGAAACTTTCCTCTCTCTGCTTGAAAAGGAGAGAAAACGCGATCCGCTGCTTCCCCGCATCTCCATCGGCTCCTGCGCCTATACGGGTGAGGGGCAGTCGAAGGAAGACGTCTTCAATACCGCCGACATGAGAATGTATTCCAACAAGGCGGAAGGCAGCAACGGCGTAGATTGATGATACAGAACAAATTCTCCGGGAGTTTTTTGACTCCCGGTTTTTTTTGACGTCATGGATCCCTGTGGGAGCCGGATTGAACGATCCGTGCGGTTGTGCGGTTCCCGGCAGCGCGGCGCCTGAGTGCCGCTTGCGGCATCGACCATCTTTTCCGTGAACCTGAAATGTCGATTGGCTGCCGATGCCTTAAAAATTGTTAACTGATTGTAATCCCACGATGATCCGTGTTGAACCGAAAAAATGAGCCAAAAATATGTAATCGCCACAGCGGCAGTTCCGGTAACCCAATGTCGTCATGAATAGTCAAAATCAAAACCCCTTTTTTTGCAGGGACCAATCGCTTAATATGATATCAAAGTAAATTTGATAATTCAATGATTCACTATTTCAGCTTGCTATTGCCATTCAGGTTCAATTATTCTCTGTAAAACTATTCTGAATCGAAAAAAAACAAAACAGCTTAGCATGACGAACGGACCGATCTCCCCGGACAGTGTCCTGCACATGCTCCACCGCGTCCTGGACCGCGCAGGCTTGCCCCGCGTTCGTTTCCATGGCCTGCGGCATCGCCTCGCCGGCGGACGGCCTCCTTTTGTCACTTCGTGACATCTCCCCCGCGCGCGGGGGAATCTCATTCGCAACGATGTCCTTACAGAACGGCGTGGACGTGAAAAACCTCTCCAATATCCTCGGCCACTTCTCTGCCGTCATCACCCTCGGTACCTTTGCCCCTCGCAAACATTGTCGCCCCGCTCGCTTGGAGCGCGTCGCGGTGCTCTGTGTTTGCTCACTCACTCGCCTTCGCTTTATCCGCCACCGGCGGCGCTCGGCCTTGCCCCTCGCAAACATTGTCGCCCCGCTCGCTTGGAGCGCGTCGCGGTGCTCTGTGTTTGCTCACTCACTCGCCTTCGCTTTATCCGCCACCGGCGGCGCTCGGCTCGTTCCCCCACGTCACCGCCAATATGCAGCAGGACGCAGCGAATAAGGTGGGGGACTTTCTAAGAGGAAAAAGCTGACTGCTGTTCAACCTCATTGGGGATGGGTTCTCTGAACGTACGAGGCTGACAGCCCAACTGTTTCAGGAAAACGTCGTTGAAGGTGCGGACGCTCTGAAAACCGCTTTCCAATGCGACGTCCGTAATGCTTTTGTCCGTTTCTGTCAGCAGGGTCAGCGCGTGCTCGATCCGGTAGCCGTTGATGAATTCGGAAAAGGACTGGTTGAAATTCTTGCGGAAGCAGCGGGACGTGTAGGAATAATCGTATCCGAGCGCGCCGGCCAGATCCGCCAGCGTAATACGGGATCGATAGTTCTCCGCAATAAAATCCACGATCTGCCGCATAGGAGAATCATCTTTCTCCGTTCTTTCGACCAGCGGAACCTGACTGCCGTAGGCCGCGCACAATGCGTACAAACAGGATTTCAGAGTCAGCAGATCGGGGCGTTCAGGATGCAGCAGGGCTGCGGAAAGATATCGGAAACATTCATCCGGGCAGACGAAACGAAAGTCGCTGCCCGTTTTGTTTTTCGTCTGCTTCTCAAAAGCGTGAACAAAATCGCCCGAGAACACGCCAACCCAGGAGACCGAAGCGCCGACGGACCGGTATTCATGGACTTCATTTGACAGGCACATACCAAATTCACCTGCCTTTAACACGCCGCATTTGCCGTTCACCATACAATCCACGGCGCCGGAGAGCACGCATATCACTTCAAAATTCCGATGAAAATGCGGCTGCCAGCTGATATTCTGATAAACGGTGGCATTATAAGAATAGTTGTATTGAGAATTGCTTGGTTGATGAAAAATCATATTTCGACCCGAAAACACAAATTATTGCCATAAATATACAATATTGCGCGAGATTTTGTCAAGAGATTGCTATAAAATAAAAACGGTGATACGATGACGGCAGCTTTGATTTTTTCATTTGAGGAGTTCTCCCTCCACGACGGGCCGGGCATGCGCGCCACGGTCTTTCTGAAGGGCTGCCCGCTGCGCTGCGCATGGTGCCATAATCCGGAGGGACAACGCTTTGAAAACGAGATCATAAAATCGCAGGCGGGATGTGAGAACTGCGGCGCTTGCCTGAAAGCAGGCGGCGGACGCCTCGACGAAAAAAGCGTGCGCGTATGCCCGAACCGTCTGCTTCGTATGAGCGGGGAATCGTATACGCCTGAACGTCTTTTGGAAAGACTGCGGCGGCTGCTGCCGATCCTGAACGACGCGGGCGGCGGGGTAACCTTTTCCGGCGGGGAACCGCTGGCGCATCCGGATTTCCTGTATGAATGCTTGGCGCAACTGGAAGGCCGAACGCACCGCGCCGTTCAGACGAGCGGCTATTGCGAGGAGGAACCATTCCGGCATGTGCTGAATCAGACCGATTTTTTTCTTTACGATCTGAAGCTCCTGGATCCCGCGCTGCACAAACGGTATACCGGCGCGGACAACACGCCGATCCTGCGTAACTTCCGGATTCTTTGCGACAGCGGAAAACCGTTTATCACACGCATTCCGCTGATCCCGGGCGTAACGGATACCGAGCAAAATCTCACCGACGTCGCGCGATTTTTATGCCATAACGGGGTAAAAACCGCGGAACTGCTGCCCTACAACAGGCTGGCAGGAAGCAAATACGCTTCCGTTGGCAGACGCTACGCGCCCGGCTTTGACGAAACCGTTATACCGCAAGCGAGAACCGATATTTTCAGAAGCTTCGGCGTTGAACCGAAGGTCCTATGGGGGGATCACGTTGACTGAACACACCAAACAGATGCTGGCATACTTAAAAAAGCGGAATACCGACGGGAGCGGACGCCCGGGACGATCGACGTGTCCGAAGAGGCGCGGGGGCAATCCGTCCTTTTTCGGGACGCGCTGCGTTTTCGCGTGATGCTGGAAAATGAAACTCCGAAAATATTTCCCTTCGACCGGTTCGGCTTCCGCCGCAGCCGCGAGGATTTTGCCTATTATACAGACGAAAACGGCAACCGGAGCAATCAGTGGAGCGCCGGGAACCTCACGCCGGATTACAAAAAGGCGTTGAAGCTCGGGATGGAAGGGCTTCGGGCTGAGATTTTGGAGAAAGCACAGACAGACGACGGCACACATGATGCGTTTTATGCCGCGGCGTTGGATACGCTGGACGCGGCGCTCAGCTATGCGGACAAATACCGCGGGTTCGCGCGAAACCATGCGCCGGAGGAACTGTACCGCGCCCTTGGCCGGGTACCTCGACAGGGCCCCGAAACCTTTTATGAAGCGTGCGTTTTTCTGCAGTTCCTGATTTTTACTTTGCGCTGTAACCGCAATACGCATATCGGGCTTGGCCGTTTTGACCAGTATATGCTGCCATTCTGGCTTGCTGATCTGGAACGGGGCGTATCTGAAGAAACGCTTTTTGAAACGCTGGAAGAGTTTTTTATCAGCCTGAATTTTGATACGGATATTTATCAGGGCGTGCAGCAGGGTGATAACGGCCAGAGTCTGATGCTGGGCGGATATGATCTTTCGGGGAACGATCAGTTTAATGCGCTATCGGCCGCCGTAATGCGCGCTTCTTTGGAGCTGCGTCTTATCGACCCGAAAATCAATCTGCGAGTCAGCCGCAAAACGCCCGCAGATCGTTATCTTCTTGCCACCCGCATGACAAAGCAGGGGCTTGGTTTCCCGCAGTATTCCAACGACGACGTGGTGATCCCGGGGCTCATCCGCCTCGGCTACGCGCCGGAGGACGCCGCAGACTACACCGTGGCCGCCTGCTGGGAATTTACGATCCCCGGCAAAGGAGCGGAGATCGTCAATATCGACAAGCTGGCATTCCCGAACGTGGTCAGACGGGAACTGTTCGCACATCTGGAGGAATGCGACACATTTGAAGCGCTGATGGAATACATGAAGCTCGGCGTGGCGTATGAGGCCGGAGAGATCGTCGGAAGGAACCGCGAGAGACGCTATCCCGCTTCGCCCTATCTTTCGATCTTCATCGAAGGCTGTGTGGCCACCGGCAGGGACGTAAGCGATTACGGCGCAAAATATAATAACTTCGGTGCGCACGGCGTTGGGATCGCCAACGCAGCCGACTCCCTTGCCGCGGTGCGCGAGGTGATTTACGAAACAGGCGACTGCACAAAGAAGGAACTGCTGGATGCGCTCGAAAAGAATTTTGAGGGATATGGGGCGCTCCGCAACCGACTGCTCGGCTGTCCGAAAATGGGCAGCAACGACGACCGCGCAGACGGGATCGCGGGTATTCTGCTGAAAACCTACGCCGAGGCGATGAACGGCAAACCCAACGCCGCCGGAGGGATTTTCCGCGCCGGAACCGGCAGCGCGCATGAATACTACTATTCCGCGCGAAATCTCGGCGCGACGCCGGACGGCAGAAAATCGGGAGAAATGTACGGTTCCGGTTTTTCGCCGTCCCTTACGGGCAAGCCGGCAGGCCCGCTCTCCTGCATCCGATCTTTTACGAAATACGACATGACGCGGCTCGTCAACGGCGGCCCGCTTTCCATGGAGCTGCACGACAGCGTATTCCGCGATGAGGAGGGGATCGAAAAAGTCGCTCAGTTAGTTATGGCGTTTATCCGTCTGGGCGGGCACCAGCTTCAGCTCAACTCCGTGAATCGCGACGTGCTGCTGGACGCAAGGGAACATCCGGAAGCGCACCGGGATCTGATCGTCCGCGTATGGGGCTGGAGCGGCTACTTCGTTGAACTGGACAAACAATATCAGGAACATATCATTCGCCGGACAGAATTTCAGATTTAAAAATGATCGAATGCTTTTTTCAGAAATATCAGCAGACATAATTGCCGCATTAATAAATAAAAAACAGGACCGGGCGTGAACCCGGTCCTTGATGGATCAGCGTCTGATTATTTCCTTCCGAACAGGTGGGCGAAGAAGTAGAGAATGGAATGGAAGAATCCGATGATTCTCTGCCAGAAGCTGCCGGAGTGGTCCTCCCCGCACCATTTACAGAGGTCGTCGCCGTCCGCCGGCTCGGTGGTGGGCTCGGTGGTGGATTCCGTAGGATCGGTGACAGGTTCCGTCGGATCGGTAGTGGGCTCCGTGGGATCGTCCGGCTGGGTGGGGATCTCTTCAAACACCGCTTTGATTGCCACATCGGCGCAGCCGATGGAGAAGGAATCGTTTTTTATGGTCACATCGCCCGCAAGGATCTGCCACTCCTTGAAGCGGAATCCTTCGTTGGGCGCCGCGTTCAGGGTGACCGGCGCCCCAGCCGCGCCGGAGGCGGGGGAAGCTGTCGCCGTACCGTTGCCGTCGGAGATGACAGAGACGGAATAAAGAATATCCTCATAAACAGCGGTCAGCGATACGGCCTGTGCGGGCATCGTAAAGGTGGCTGTCGCGGCGTCTGCGCTGCCGGAGGTAAATACAAGGCCGTCGGTGCCGGTCCATTCCTTGAACCGTTTGCCCTGCGCAGGGGCGTTTGCCGTGACCGTGACGGCGCTGCCCATAGCGTAATCGCCGCCGCCCGTGCCGCCGGTGACTGTGACGGGATACAGGATATCCTCAAATGTCGCGGTCAGCGTTACCGCGTTTTTTGGCATGGTAAAGGTGGCTGTCGCGGCAGTCGCGCTGCCGGACGTGAATACAAGGCCGTTGGCGCCGGTCCACTCCTTGAACCGTTTGCCCGGCGCGGGAACATTCGCCGTGACCGTGACGCTGCTGCCGTCCTCGTAGCTGCCGCCGCCCGTACCGCCGTTGACGGTGACGGTATTTACACAGATATCTTCATACGTTGCTTCTATGTAATGGTTGTAAGCGGGCATACGGAACGTTACGGTGGGGGAGGTTTTGCTGCCGGATATGATCCAACTGTTGGAAATGCCGGACCACTCTTTGAACCGCTTTCCCTCCGGCGCGGCGTTCGCTGTGACCGTCACGTTCGCTCCCGCTCTGTAAAGACCGCTGCCGGACCCGTTCCGAACGGTCAGGGTGTATCCCGTTTCATATGTTGCCGTCAACGTTACGTCGCGGGCAGGCATCACAAATTCTGCCTCGGCGGTATTGGCGTTTCCTTCTGTGAAGGTCAGGCCCTGCGCGCCGCTCCATGCGCTGAACACCTTGCCGGGATCCGGGGCGTTCGCTTCGATCTTGACGAGCTCATCCGCAAAGTATCTGCCGGAATGAAAAAACTGGCCGTCGCTCGTGCCGCTGTTTACGGTCGCCTGATATCTCGGCTCAAGCTTATTTCCCAGACCGTCCAGAACGTGGGCCCCGCACTCGATATCATTTACGATCCTTACTTTCGTGATGGCGTCCCGCTGGTCGTCCGGCGTGCCGGCGCCCGGGACGTTCATCCACGGCTGCTCGATCTCCTCCAGCAGATCGATGGTCCTGCCCTCGCCGGTAATCGACAATACGTTGCCGTCCAGGCTCCAGCCAACGCTCTCGCTCAGCATCTGATATACTGGTGTAATTCCACTGTTATTTGTGTAAGAGGCCTGGAACTCCGCTTCGGTGCCGGTGTAATACGGCGTTAAGCTGCTGCGATTGAAGGCGCCGTTATAAAGCGTTCCGGCATGATGAGATACAAGAATGATACTATGGAGGTCTGTTGTGAAGGCAAATGCTGAAAAGAATATGCTTCCGTGAATGGGAGCGACAGAATTCAATTGTATACATCTGGAAAATGCCGTTTCGCCGACGTCCCCGATCCGCAGGGCGTTAAAGCTGAGAAGCCACGCATCAAACCCATCTGTAGATAAGCACTTGCTGAAAGCGCTTACACCGATGCGCTCAACGGTTCCCGTTGCGGTAAAGGTCTTCAGATTGATGCAATCGGAAAACGCGTAATCGCCGATGGCGTCCAGGGAGCCGTATACCGTTACGTTCAGCAATAAGTGGCAGCCGTAAAACGCTTTCGTCTGGATCAGCGGAACGCCGTACAGGGTGACGGTACGCAGGTTCGGATATTCAGCGAACATCTTTTCATAGATATTGCCTATCCCTTCCGCCGCGACCAGATGCTCGACTTTCTCTTTGCCGTTCACTTTCACCATCACACCGGTAGAGGTGTCCGGGAACCAGATCTCCCCCGCCCAGTCATCGTCGCCGGCTTCCAGATACCGCGTGATGCTTGCGTTGTCGGGATACAGATACAGCGTCCCGTCCAAATAAAGCGTCCATTTTACATAATGGGGCGTCGTGCCGGACGCGGCGACGCCGGAATCGTTGGTATAGGCCGTCGCCGCCTGGACGGAGCCGCCTGCCGCGGGCAGCAGCGCCAGTGTCATCACCAGCGTCATCAACAGACTGATACATTTTTTCATGACGTTTTTCCTCCTGCCGTTATTTTTATCGTAACCGTAAACAATACGGATGTTTACTGTTTCATTATACGCTTTATCAACACAAAAGTAAATAGCCGCCTTAAAGTATTTTGTGAATTGCGAAATTTCCAGGCGCATAAAAAAACACGATAAGCCATAACTCGTCGAAACATGTATTTCATCCGCCGAATAAACAGCACACGGTGCCCGAAAATAGTCCCGCAGGTTTTCTGTAAAAAATCCCGTATGGGTCAAAATCGGAATTGCCCGGTTTTGGCCCTGATTTTTGAAAAAGAAAAATCCCCAAAAACGGCGGTGGGTAGCCTTCCTTGGGGATTTGTTTGGTTGCGGGAGAAGGACTTGAACCAACGGTCTTGCATTTTCTCTGCGGAGAAAATGCTGCGGTCGGTTCGGCGGCTCTGACAGCCCACCGGGCTGTCATTCACTACCGCCTCACCCTCCGGGTCATGAGCGGCAGCAGGGGAGTCTGTCCGGGCATTTCCGGCGCTTTGTACCGCTTTCCGCTCGATAATCAATTTCGTCCGGCGGTCTTGTGCCCGTTGTCTCCGCCACAGTTTTTCCTGTTATGGGTCAGGATATGGGTCAAAAGAAAAGCCGTTATGCGGGGATGGAAGTTCATACATTTCATGCGGCGCGATGTCCTGTCCGTCAGCCCATTCCACGGTGTTCCCGGCAACGCGAACAGTTTTGAAAAAGCCCCCGTCCGCGAGCTTCCCATTCCAGGACCCGTTGATATACGGCTTCACATGAGGTACGTCCGGAGAAAATGATTTCCGGGCGACGAAAATGCGATCCGGCGGTTTGAGGGGCCTGAAATCCCACAGGCAG
>CAMVNL010000016.1 GCA_947168785.1 uncultured Clostridia bacterium
GTGGAAAGGCGGCGAGTGGAGCGAAGAAGACGAAGCGCTGCGCACCGACCGGGCCATCCGGACCTTACTGGGGCTGGAATTCCGCGGCGGCGAAATGCTGCAGCCCTGGTACGCCGCAAAATTTGACCGGAAGGAATACGGCGATTTGCAGCTTTCCTATACCTTTGACGTGGAAGAACTGCCCGAAGGCCCCGTTTTTCTGGCGGGAGAAAGGCCGGAATGGAACCATTACCGGCTCAACGGCGTTGCGCTGACAAGCGGCGGCGTCAACGATTTCTGGATCGACGACTGCTTCAAGAAGATGTCGATCCCCGCCGGGGTGCTGAAAAAGGGAACCAACGAAGTGACCGTGGACGTCCGCTTCCTTCGGACCACCAACGTGGAAGCCCTCTATCTGGTGGGCGATTTCGGGGTCAGGACCGAGGGTCGCCGCCGGGCGCTGACCACGCTGCCCGGCCGGATGGACTGCGTCAATTACGCCGACCGGCAGATGCCCTTCTATTCCGGCAATATGACCTTTATCCTCTCCCCGGAGGATTACGCCCCGCTGACTTCCGGCTTTGCCGACGCGGACCGGATCGTACTGACGCCGGATTCCTTTACCGGCGCCTGCGTCAAGGTTACGGCGGCAGGACAGACCTCTATCCTTGGCTGGGAGCCCTTTGAAGCCGACGTGACGGAGGCCGTGCGGCAGGGGCTGCCCATTGAAGTTACGGTGGTGGGCACCCGCATCAACCTGTTCGGCCCCCTGCATGAGACGGCCAAACCGGCCTGGGCCTGCGGCCCCGGCAATTTCGTCACCGAGGGAGACGGCTGGACAGATAATTACAGCCTGCTGGACAGCGGCCTGCGCGGATTTACCTTCAAGGCGCAGAAACGGAATTGACGGAATCATCCCTATCCCTATCAGCCGACGCTGCCCGGCAGCCCCCGATTTGACTTTTTTGCAGAAATATGATATAAAGATGTTTTGGAAAAGAACGTTGCCGGGAGGGATCGGAATGGCGGAGAACTGCGAGATGTGCCTCAACTATGAATACGACGAGGATTACGACTGTTACCGCTGCGCGGTGGATCTGGACGAGGACGAGGCGGAGCGGTTCATGACCGGGCGATTCTCTCACTGCCCCTTTTACACCCCCGGCGACGAATATACCATCGTAAGAAAACAGAACTGAAAGGGAAAGACTGATGAAAACCGATATCGTGATCGTGGGCGCGGGGCCCGCGGGAATTTTTACGGCGATCGAGCTGATCCGCAAGGGCAGCAAAAAGAAGATCACCGTCGTGGAAAAGGGCGTGGCGGTGGAAAAGCGCCGCTGCCCCAAGCAAAAGACGAAGAAATGCGTGAACTGCAAGCCCAACTGCCATATCACCACCGGTTTTTCCGGGGCGGGGGCGTTTTCGGACGGCAAGCTGTCGCTGAGCTATGAGGTGGGCGGCGACCTGCCCCAGCTCATCGGCGAAGACTTCGCCCAGGAGATGATCCGCTACGCCGATTCCATCTATCTGGAATTCGGCGCGGACAGCCATATCGAGGGCATCGACAGCTCGGAAGAAGTCAAGGAGATCCGCAAGCGCGCCATTCAGGCGGGGCTGAAGCTGGTGGACTGCCCCATCCGCCACCTGGGCACGGAAAAGGCCCAGCAGCTCTATTACGACATTGAACGCTATCTGGCGGACAACGGCGTGGAGATGCTGTTCAGCTGCGAGTGCGAAACGCTGCTGATGGACAACGAAAACGGCAGGTGCCTCGGCATTGTCGCCCGGCAGGGGGACGAGACCTTTGAGATCATGGCGGAGGAGACCATCATCGCCACCGGCCGCCGGGGCGCTGACTGGCTGGAAAAGCTCTGCGCCCAGTACGACATCGCCCACCAGCCCGGCACCGTGGATATCGGCGTGCGGGTAGAGGTGCGCAACGAAGTGATGGAGAAGGTCAACAAGGCGCTCTATGAATCCAAGCTGATCGGCTATCCCAAGCCCTTCAAGAACAAGGTGCGCACCTTCTGCCAGAACCCCGGCGGCTTCGTCAGTCAGGAGAACTACGACAACGAGCTGGCGGTGGTCAACGGCCATTCTTACAAAGAGCTGAAATCCGACAACACTAACCTGGCCATTCTCTGCTCTCACAATTTCAGCACCCCCTTCAACCAGCCCATTGAATACGCCCAGAAGGTGGGCGAGCTGACCAACATGCTGGCCAACGGCCACATTCTGGTGCAGCGGTTCGGAGATATTCTGGACGGCAAGCGCACCTGGCCCAAAGAGCTGAGCCAGAGCAACCTGCGTCCCACCCTGCCGGACGCGGTGGCGGGCGACATCACCGCCGCCATGCCCTACCGGGCCATGACAAACATCATCAACTTCATTCAGGCCATGGACCACGTGGTGCCCGGCTTTGCCAGCTATGAAACGCTGCTTTACTCGCCTGAGCTGAAGTTCTATTCCAACCGCATCAAAATGGACGACCGCCTCAACACCAACGTGGCGGGGCTTCACTGCCTGGGCGATTCCAGCGGCTGGACCAGAGGCCTGATGATGGCCTCCGTCATGGGCGTGATCATGGGTCGGATTCTGGCGGAGAAGGAATGATAAGTTGGAGTTTGTCGCGCTGTTCGCGCGACAGGTTTGAGGTAACAGGTTTGAGGTCTGAGGACCTGACAATTGACGTTTCCCCTTTACCGGTAAATAGTCCTTCTCCTCACATCTCACATCTCACACCTCACACCTCCAACCTCACACCTCCAACCTCACCCCCCGCGACGCTTCGCGTCGCCCCGACAAACCCCTGCTTTAAGAAAGGACGGTCGTCATGGAAATCAACGATTTTTTCAATGATCTGGAACAGCCGCTGGAACGGTTGCTGGATGGCGCGGGCTTCTGCGGGATCTTCCGCAAGGTGGCCTGCATCGGCGACAGCCTCGCTTCCGGCGAGTTTGAAGCGCTGGACGAAAACGGCAACCGCAGCTACCACGATATGTTCGACTATTCCTGGGGCCAGTACATGGCGAGGGAGGCCGGTTTCACGGCGTACAACTTTTCACGGGGCGGCATGACCGCGTCGGAATATATGGAGAGCTTCGCCAAGGCCAACGGCTTCTTTGATCCCGACAAGGCCGCCCAGGCCTACATCATCGCGCTGGGAGTCAACGACCTTTACAACCGGGGCGACGAAGTGGGGGACGTTTCCGACTGTGAAACGGACGCCAAGACCTTTGCGGGCTATTACGGCAGGCTGATCAAAAAGTATAAGAAGATCAGCCCCGACGCGAAGTTCTTTTTCGTCACCATGCCGGTGGAGGACCGCCGCAACGTGGCGCAGATGGCAAAGGGCGACGCCCACCGGAAGCTGCTGCACGATTTCGCCGCCTATTTCGACAACGCCTACGTGATCGACCTGCGGCGTTACGCCCCCGTCTACGACGCGGATTTCCGGGAGCGGTTCTTTCTGCACGGGCATATGTCCCCGGCGGGCTACGTTCTCACCGCGCGGATCTTTCTGACCTATATCGACTGGATCATCCGGCACAACATGCAGGATTTCAAGCACGTCGGCTTCATCGGCACCGATATCAAGGACGCCGACGGCTGACAACCGTCAATACCAAAAAATACGCCCTCCGGACGCGGCTGCGTCCGGAGGGCGTTGTGTTGTTTCCTGCATCAGAAAATCAGGTCAGCGGTTCAGAAAGTCACCGTTTCGGGGGCGGCGGTGAAGGAAGAGAAGGTGGCCGTCGCGTGGGTGAAGTAAAACACCGCCGTGTTGCCGTCGTTCTCATCGTACATGCCCCGCAGTTCGGGATAGGCGTCCAGCATGGATTTTTTCGCCTCCACGCGGTCGTCCAGCGCCAGCTCGCCCGCGACCCGCAGCCACACGCCGTCCTTGAAGGCGCACAGCTCCACCTTGGGGTTTGCGAGGATCTGCTGCGATACGGGCTTGACCTTGCCGGTCTGGATATACAGCTTATTTTCAAAAATGTGGGCGGTGCCGAAGGGACGCACCCGGGGCTGGTCCCCTTCGACCGTTGCGAGGTAATACGTCCCCGCGTCCTTTAAGAATTGACATACTTTTTCCATGATTGATTCTCCTTTTTTGTTTTTCAGCAAATCGGTTCTTTCGCGCCGGGGATTGTCACGTCCGCGTAGATGGGGAAGTGATCGGAGACGAAGCGGCCGTTTATGCCGGCGGTGACGGTGCGGTAGGCGCGGACGCTGATGTTCCGCGAGCAGAGCACGAAGTCAATGTGGGTATCCGCGTGAGTCTCCGGCCGGCAGGCGTGGAAGGTGCCGAAATCCACACAGTCCGCCGCCGTCACCCGGGCGTCGTTCAGGCGCACCGTCATGACGGCGTAGGCCTCTCCGTTTTCAGAGGTATTCATATCGGCCGTGAAGACCACGGGCACGTCCGCGAAATGCTCCTTGATATAGCGGTTGACGATCTCGCCGCCCAGCACCCGCGCTTCCTCGGAAACGTGGTCAAAATGCGTGTTGACGTGGGCGTAGACCTCGCCGGTACGGATGTTTTTCAGTTTTGCCCAGGTGCAGATGCGTTTGCAGGCCGCGCCGGGACCGATGGAGGGTTCATCCGGCGTATCGCTCAGCCAGAAATCGCCGTGATCCAGCACGATATACTTTGTTTTCAGATAGAAGATGGGGCAGGATTCGCCGCCCTTGTCGGCCCGTTCGCCGTTTTCCCGTTCCAGGCCGACCCAGCCGTACTGAGGCAGCATCTTTTTCAGCGCCTTCATCCATTCGGCGGTACATTCCTGAAGCCCCACGGAATCCGGCTGCACGGCAAGGATCTCCTGCGGGACGAGCTCGCTGCGGTACGCCGCGTCAACGCCGTTCACGTCGGTGCAGCGGACGTTGAAGGACATGATGCGGGTGGCGCCCGCCGCCTTCGCCTCCGGTCCGATCAGCGGGAAATCGTGCCCCGCGAAGCTGTCCGCTATGGGCGGCAGCGTCACGTCCGCATAGATGGGAAAGTGGTCGGAGACCAGCCGCCCGTCAATGCCGTCCGTCACCGTGCGGAACACGTTGGCCGTCACGTCGGAGGAGCAAAGGACGTGGTCCAGCGTCCACCTGCTGTTTTCGCCCGGGTTGCCGTCGTGCCAGGTGGGATAATCGGCGGAATCCGCCGCCGTCAGACGGGCGTCCCTCAGCCGCGCCGTCAGGATGCGGTAGGGCTCGTCAAATTCGCTGCAATTGAGGTCGGCGGTAAACACCACCGGCGTTGTTTTTGAAAAGTGTTCGCCGAGGAACGAAACGATCATCTGCGCGCCAAGCACCCGCGCCGCTTCGGAATCGCTGTCCAGATGCGTATTGACGTGGACAAACAGCGCTGCGGTCGCCCTGTCCTGCAGCAGCGCCCAGGTGCAGATCCGCCGGCAGGCCGCGCCAGGCCCGTAGGAGGGCTCCTCCGGCGTGTCGCTGAGCCAGAAATCACCGTGGTCCAGCAGGTCATACTTCTCTTTCAGGTAGAAGATGGGGCAGGATTCGCCCTGCCGCGCCACGGTCCGGCCGTTATCCCGCGCCATGCCCACGCAGCCGTAGGCGGGCAGCATGGCCTGCAGTACGACCATCCATTCGGGGGTGGCCTCCTGCACGCCCAGCACGTCCGGGGCTACCTTCAGGATCTCCCGCACGACGATATTGCGCCGCAGCATGGCAGGGGTGCCGTTGACGTCCGCACAGCGCACGTTGAAGGACATGACCCGCAGGTCGTCCTCCGCCTTCTCCGTTGGGGGAATGATGGGGAATTCACGCCCCGCCATGCCGTCTTTCCATTGCATGCCGGAAATGGACAGCGCGGCCATGAGCGTCAGGAACACGGATACGATTTTTTGAAACAATACGGAAAACATCGCCATTCTCCTTTCTTCTCTTTTTTATTATAAAAACAATGCAAAAGGCTGTCAACGAAAATTTGGTGAATGAATCCGTTTTTTGCGTCAATACTGTCATTGAGCAAACAGGAACACGGGGGAAACGATATGAAACGAAGGTCAAAAATCAGGATCGCGGCGTTTGCGGCGGCGTTGTTCACGGCCATGCTGGCCTGGGCGACGACGGCCACGGTAAAGGCGGACCGCTTCGGGCGGCAGCTGCGGCTCAACGACCAGCAGGCGCTGACTCAACTGTGCGAATATTTCGACAACATTGAAATCAGCCTGATGAAAAGCCTCTACGCCAACTCGGACAATATGCTGTCGGTGTTGTCCTCAGATCTGCAGAAGCAGGCCACCGGGGCAAAAACGAGCCTATCGGCCCTCTCCTCCGGCGACACGGCCATGCTGAACACCTACAAATTCTTGTCGCAGGTGGGAGAGTACACCGCCTCCCTCAACAAAAAAGCGGCGGCAGGCGGCGCGTTCACGCAGGAGGACCGGAAAACGCTGGAAAAACTGCTGGGCTACGCCGCGGCGCTTTCCACCCGGTTCGACCACATGGCGGACCTGATGAACAGCGATTATTTCTCCTTTGAGGCGCTGGATCAAAACATGAAGACCGTGGAAAAGGGCAGCGAGCAGATGGTAAGCTTCCTGGACAGCGCCGCCGACGCGGAGGACGCCATGACCAACTTCCCCACCCTGATCTACGACGGTCCCTTCTCCGACAACATCCTGTCGAAGGAATCGGAGCTGCTGAAGACGGCGGAGCCGGTATCTTTGCAGCAGGCCAGAGCCAAGGCCTGCGCCTGTATGGGGGCGCAGGACAGCGACCTGATCGACGACGGGGAGACAGGCGGGCGCATCGCCGCTTATAACTTCCGCGTCAACGGAAAAACGATCGCCGTCTCCAAAAACGGGGGCTATCTCGTCTATATACTGTCGGACGCGCAGGTGGGCTCCGCCAAGCTGACGGATACGGACGCCATTGAAAACGCTGCGGCGTTTTTATACAACGTGGGCTACCGGGGGCTGATGTCCACCTACTACGCCGTGAACGACGGCGTCTGCACCGTGAATTTCGCCTATTTGCAGGACGGCTATATCTGCTATCCCGACCTGATCAAGGTGGGGGTCTCCCTCAGCGACGGCGGGATCGTCACACTGGACGCCTCCGACTACCTGATGAACCACGTGGAGCGGGCGCTGCCCGCCGTGGCCGTATCGGCGGAAGCGGCTGCGGAAGACGTTGCGGAGACGCTGACCGTGAAAAAGACGTCGCTGGCGGTGATCCCCACCGACGGCGGCGGGGAGAGCTTCGCCCACGAACTGCTGTGCGAGACGGCGGACGGACAGGACGTGCTGGTGTATAAGGACGTTGTCACCGGCAAGGAGGACGACATTCTGATCCTGCTGTATTCCGACCACGGGGTGCTGACGAAGTAAACGGCGCAGCGCGCCGTTTACAGGCAATAGGCAATAGGCAATAGGCAATAGGCAATAGCAGGGACAGGGCGGGAAACGGAATGCGGAATTCGGAATACGGAATGCGGAATTGTCGGGCCGCAGCACGCAGCTTCGGGTGCGTCACACGGCGCAAAACGATATGATTCAACGTCCCCTGATCTTTTGCAGATTCCCCGCCCCGCCGTCGGGGCGGTCATTCCACAACCATCATTCATCGGAAAGAGGTGAGAACGATGAAACACGTATCCATTCTTCTGGCAGGCCTCGCGCTGCTGGGCGTGCTGTTCACCGGCTGCGACAAAAAAGACGGCGCGGTGACCACCACGCAGCTTTCCGGCAGGACCGACATGACCACCGAGCCGGAGCGCACCACGGAAACGCTGAAGGACAAGCTGGACGACGCCATGGAGACCGTCAGCGAAAAGGTCTCTGACGCCATGGAGACCGTCAGCGAGAAGATCTCCGAGGCCGGGTCCACCATCCGGGAGGGCCTCACGGACCTTTCCGAAGCCATGACCGGCGACGGGAACGTCACCGACAGGCCGTAACGTCGGCGCATACACGAAAAAAAAGACAGGCACGGTTCGCCCGCGTCTGTCTTTCTGTTTTTTTAGTTGGTTTTGCCGTCGCGCCGGATCAGCGGTCCGCCGTGGTGATATCGCCGCCGAAGTATTTCTCCGACAGGGCGGTCAGGGTGCCGTCGGCCCGCAGCGCGTCCAGCGCCTCGTTGACCGCCGCCAGCAGGCTTGCGGTCTCTTCACCCTTGCGCATGGGGATGGCGACGCTGGTCACCTCCGGGTCGATGGCCGCGATCTTGACGTTGGCGTCGGGATGGGCCTTCAGATAGTCGTAGAAGGTGACCTCCGCGTTCAGCGTGGCGTCGATGCGGCCGGAGAGCAGCAGCTCCATTGTCTGATTCAGGTCGTCAACGCCGGTGACGGTGGCGCCGTACTTTTCGGCCACCTCCGCATAGGTGGAGGAGATGGTATTGGCGGTCTGCTTATCCTTCAGGTCTTCCATGGCCTGAATGGAATCGTCGTCGCCCCGCACGATGACGGCGGTGCGGTTGTAGGCGTAGGGGGTGGAGAAATCGTATTTCTGCTGCCGTTCGGCCGTCACGTCAACGCCGTTGATCATGATGTCGTAGCGGCCTGCTTCCAGGCCCGCCAGCAGGCCGTCCCATTCGCCCTCGATGAACCGGGCTTCCACGCCCAGCTTTTCGGCGATCTTCTGACCGACTTCCACGTCAAAGCCCACCAGCGTATCGGTCTCGTCGTGATAGGTCCAGGGGGCCCAGGTGCCCTCCATGGCGATGGTGATGAAGCCGTTGGCCTTGATCTGCGCCAGCAGGTCGCCGGCGGCGTCCGTGCCGGTGGAGGCGGGCGTTTCGTTGTTCTTGGCGCCGGAGCAGCCGGCCAGCAGGCAAAGACAAAGCGCCAGCAGGGCGGCAACGGCGGTGATGGTGCGTTTTTTCATGGTTGCTCTTCCTCCTTGGAAAGTGTTTCCTGTAATTTCAAAAAGGCGGTGGTCCGCTCTTTTTCCGGGTGGGTAAAGATCCGCTTCGTCTCCCCCGCCTCCACCACGCGGCCGTCCTCCATGAAGACGATCCGGTTGGAGACCGTGCGGGCGAACTCGATCTCATGGGTCACGATCAGCATGGTCATGCCGTCGGCAGCGAGGCTGCGCATGACGGAAAGCACCTCGCCCGTCAGCTCCGGGTCCAGCGCGCTGGTGGGCTCGTCGAAAAAGATGATCTCCGGGTCTGTAGCCAGCGCCCGGGCGATGGCCACCCGCTGCTGCTGCCCGCCGGAAAGCTGATGGGGGTACTTGTCGGCGTGGTCGGCAAGGCCCACCCGGGCCAGCGCCTCCATGCCGATGCGCTTCGCCGTGGCCTTATCCGTCTTGCGGACGACGGTCAGGCCCTCCGTCACGTTGGCCAGCGCATTTTTGTTGAGAAACAGGTTGAACCCCTGAAACACGAAGGCGGTGTTCATCCGGTAGGCCCGGATCTCCTTCTTCGTCATCTCCTGAATGGGGCGGGTCCTGCCGTCGAAGGTGATCTCGCCCCCGTCGGCGGTTTCCAGAAAGTTCATGCACCGCAGCAGCGTGGTCTTGCCCGCGCCGCTGGGGCCTAAAATCACGGTGGCGTCTCCGGCGTCGACCGAAAGGTCGATCCCCTTGAGCACCTGCTGCCCGTGAAACGATTTCGTCAGATTCTTAACCTCTAAAACCATATAACACTAACCACTAATCACTAATCACTAACCACTCTCATCCTCTCGCCGTGTAGGCGCTGAGGCGTTTTTCCCCGGCCCGCTGGATAAACGTCAGCGCCGTGGAGAAGATCAGGTAGATGAGCCCCACCTCCACGTACAGCAGCAGCGGCTCATAGGTGCGCGCCACGATGCGCTGGGTCACCATGAACATCTCCGTCACCGTGATGTTGGCGGCAAGAGACGTATCCTTCACCATGGAGATCAGGGAGTTTGACAGGGGCGGAAAGGCGGTGCGCATGGCCTGGGGCAGCACGATGCGGCGCATGGTCTGCAAAAAAGACATGCCCACGCAATAGCCCGCCTCGAACTGACCGGTGGGGACCGCCTCCAGCGCGGCGCGGACGGTCTCGGCGCAGTAGGCGCCCTCGTTCAGTGAAAAGACGATCACCGCCGCGGGGAACGGCGCGATCAGCACGCCCACCCTCGGCAGGCCGTAGAACACCACGAACAGCTGCACCAGCAGCGGCGTGCCACGGAAGATCCAGATGTACCCCCGGATGAGCGGCGTCAGCACCGGCACCTTCACGTAGACGATCATGGCGGCAATGACGGCGATCACCATTGCGATGGAAAAGGAGATGACTGTCAGGGGGATCGTCATGGTCAGCCCCGGCAGCAGTATTTTGGGGAACGAATCCAGAAACAGTTCCCAGACGTTATTCATACAGACCTCGCAAAGAAATGCTAATTTGATATATTATACATGAACCGGCGGATAATAGCAAGAAAAAGAATGTGAATTTTTGTTATGACGGACGCTTGCAGAAAAAGAACCCTTCCCGCGGAGGAAGGGTCTTTCGTCTTATTGCAGAAAGGAGATAAAAGCTTACTTGTTTCTGATCTCGTCGGAGATACCGGTCACGTCGCCGGCAAAGCCCAGGAAGCGAAGGATGACCATGAACACTTCCTTGATCTTCTTGAAGAAGTTCAGGATGCCGGTGGCCTGCTCGTCGTCCTCATGCACCAGGGACTCAAAGGGAACGCTGGTATCAATGGGCTCTTCATAGATGTCGTAGGTGACCTGCACGGCGTTGGCCTTATCCAGCTCCACGGGGTCGCTCAGCTTCTTGAAGACGGCGATCTTATCCACGGGGTTGCCGTCCGCGTCCGTGGTGTGCATGGTGCGGGAATACTCGGCGACGGCAGTCACGGCGAAGATGAACTTGCCGGAAACCATATACTCGCTGAAATCAACGCTGGTCTCGGCGGTCAGGATCTCGTCGGTCATGGGCACGTAGACCCAGTTTTCATCCTTGTCGTCATAGTCCCATCTGGAGAGGGTCACTTTGTATTTGACCACACACTCGGTGTCGTAGCCTTCCGTCTCCGCGTAAGCGGGCACGTCAACCGCATCCCAGGAAGCGATGCCTTCGGCGGTCAGGGCCAGATTGGCCGGGGCGGCGGGCGCCGGATACTTCTCCTCCGCGAAGGAGATCACGGAAAAGAGGGAACAAACCATCAATACGGCAAGAAAAACAGAAAGAACTTTTTTCATCATTATTGCCTCCGTTTAAGATTGATCATAAAAACGATATGACTTCGTTTACTATTTTAACTGATTTTTCCGTCAATTACAAGTATTTTTTTATAATTTTCTTGAGAAAACGGATGCGCCGCAGCGCAAAGCGCTTTCGTTGCAGCCTTCGCTTTGCCGGAAGGGCGGCGTCGACGGGCGATATGTTCGTTTGCTCTCACGAAAAAACGGACGTCTGCCCGCGCGCCCGATCAGTTGAACTGATCGGCGGAGGTACACACAAAGGCGTAAACGCTGCCGTCGGTGATCTCGGTGGAATCCACGCCGGTCATGGCGTATTCGCCGTCGATGTAGAAGGCCCAGTAGACGCGGTCCTTGTTGTAATCCGCCCGCTGCCCGCCGATCTCCTTCACGTAGAGGCCGTAATCGCCCTCCACGCCGTCCACCAGCCCCAGCGCCTTCAGTGCCGCGCCCACGGTGGTCTCGTCCGTAGCGATATCGTAGGCCTTGGTCGAGCCGTCCTCAAAGGTGACGGTGAACCAGAACTGATGCGCGCCCTCTCCCAGCTTTTCCGCGTCGGAGAGATCCACCGCGCCGGTGGCGGTGGCAAGGTGGGAGGATGCGGGGGCCGGCCCGTTGCCGCAGGCGCAGCAGACCGCCAGCATCAGCAGCACACAGCAGACCGCCGTCAGTTTTTTCAGTATCGTCATGTCAGCACTTCCTTTTTCAGCGGCGGCAAACGCGCCGCGCCGGTTTTCTTTTCGTATTGTACCACCGCCTGCCGCAGGGGACAAGTACTTTTTTCAAAAAACGGTTTTCATCCCGGGAAAAATGAATTATAATGGATAAAGAAATGCGGAACAGGAGGAAAACGCCGTGTTCGTACTGGAACGGACCTACGATTTCAAAGAACTGACGCGCCACAACGTGCACACCCATTCGGTGCTGTCCCGCTGCGCCAAGCGGGAGATGACGCTGGAGGCGATGATCCGCCGGGCGGAGGCGGAGGGCCTGAAAACGCTGGCGGTCACCGACCACTCCGACCCCGGCGACGATATCGACACCTACGCGGGTTTTCTGGCGTATAAAGAGCAGCTGAAGCGGATAAAAACCCCGGTGCGGGTGCTGATCGGCGCGGAGCTTTCCGCCTACGGGGTGGGCAAATTCGGCGAGCCCTACGAAGTGGACAAGGCGCTGGATTTCGCCAGCTATTCCCACATCCACTATCACCTCGATTCCTGGGAGCACCCGGAGGACCGCAGCCCCCGGGGCTACGCCGCCCACGAGCTGGCAGTGCTGAACGCCCTGTTTGAAACGGACCGGGCGGACAATATCGCCCATCCCTTCTCCCCCACCAAGATGCACTTTTTCAACGAAGAGCAAAAGGCGGAAACGCTTTCCGCCCTCACGGACAACGAGCTGGGGGATATCCTTGAAAAGGGCGAGCGCGCCGGGTGCAGCTGGGAGATCCACACCCCCACCTTTCTGCGGTTCACGGCGTTTTCCCGCCGGTTTTTCCATCTCGGGCGGGAGATCGGCGTGCATTTCTGCGTGGGCACCGACGCCCACACCCTTTCCGCCCTGTCCCCGGCGGGCCTTGCCGAACGGCTGGCGGCGGCCGCCGAGGGAAAGCGCCTGCCATAACCGTGCGTTTCCGCCATTTGCCGGTTGACGCTTTTGCACAGATATGATAAAATCAACATGATCTGTCCGCCGTTCCTTCGGAAGGGCGGAACCCATTCAGAAAGGAGATTAACGATGAAAAAGACCGTTCTCTCTCTGCTGCTGGCCGTTTGCCTGCTGCTGAGCTGCGCACCGCTCGCCTTTGCCGACGGGCCCACCTTTTCCGACCCGGCTTCGGCTGCGGCCTACCTGAAGGAACACATGCTGGCAAGGGAGCCGGAAATCGAATTCAGCTATAACGCGGCGAAAGACGCCGTGGGCGAACTGAACCGCGCCAACCTTTCCGCCTATTTTTCCGAGGCGTGGGACGCCATTGAGGCCAATATCTTCGCCCATACGGGCGTTGGCAGCGAGGGCGATTATCTGCTGCACAACCTGGGGGAACACGGCTACCAATACGGCGTCAGCTATTCTTCCATGGATACCGAGGTCGCTTACAGCGTGACCGCCACCGCCGACTATTACACCACCGCCGCCCAGGAGAAACAGGTAACGGACGCCGTCGCAAAGGCGCTGGCGGGGCTGGACCTTACCGGGAAAAGCGATTATGAGAAGGTCCGCGCCATCACGGATTATATCTGCGAAAACACCGAATACGATTACGTTCACCTGAACGACGATACCTATGATCTGAAATACTCCACCTATGCGGCGCTGATCAACGGCGCCTCCGTCTGTCAGGGCTACGCCACCCTCTTCTATCGCATGGCGCTGGAGGCGGGTCTCGACTGCCGCGTGATCTCCGGCGTCGCCAACAACGGACAGGCGACGGAGGCCCACGCGTGGAATATCGTGCGGGTCAACGGGAAATATTATTTACACGACGTTACGTGGATCGACGGAACGGGCGACGACAGGTATTTTCTGAAGGGAAGAAACGGCTTTTCGGATCACGCGTCCGATGCGGATTACAACACGGACGAATTCAAAGCCCGTTACCCGATCGCAACAGCGGATTATGACGCGAAGAACGAGCAAGAGTGCGTGCACCAATGGGATAACGGAACGGTAACGAAAGCCGCCACCTGCAAGGAGACAGGGGAAGTAACCTACATCTGCATTCTCTGCCATGCCGCAAAAACCGAGCAGCTCCCGAAAACGGAGAGACACAGCTGGAACGAAGGCCTCGTCACCACCCCCGCCACCTGCACCGCTGACGGCGTGAAGACCTTTACCTGCGCCGTCTGCAAAGAAACAAAGACCGAGCCCGTGAAGGCGACCGACCACAAGCCCGTG
>CAMVNL010000017.1 GCA_947168785.1 uncultured Clostridia bacterium
TTTATCGATGCCACGCGAAGCGGCCCTTTTTCCCGATGGCGGGTCGATTCCGTTTTGTTGCAATATTGCGTTTACTGCGCCTGTGACCGTTTCTTCCGGCGTACCTTTGCGGCAACCGACCCCAAGCGTCACGATCCGGGGAATCAACCGCAGCGTTTTTTCAAATGGAGACGCCGTTCTGATCCCGATATAGATACCCAGCTCGCCCGATGCACAGGGAAACAGTCCGCCAGGGAGAGGTTCCGGCAAAGGAAATTCCGAAAAAACGGGGATCTCCCGCGTGAGTATCGCGGCCGAAACCTCTTTCGCAAGTCGTATGGAAGAGATCGCGCAGTTGTGTTCCGTCGCCCACGCGTCGCAGGAAAAGCGCCCCGCGCCGTCCGTGGCGGTGGTAACGACGGCTTTTGCGCCGGTCAAGGCTTCTATCTTTCTCGCCAGTGCGTTGGCCCCGCCGATATGCCCGGACAGGATCGGGATCACGTATTTACTGCCGTCGTCCATCACAAGTACCGCCGGGTCTTCGGTTTTACTTTTGAGGTGCGGCGCGATCTCCCGCACGGCAATCCCCGCGGCGCTGATAAAAATGAGCGCGTCATATGCGGAAAACAAACCGCCCATATCCGCTTTGACGGAAGTGTGCGGGATAAAGCCGTATTTGACGGCGAATTTTTCCGTGGAATGAATCTCTGTACAGTCGTCATCCAGCGCATCCCGCAAACGCCGCGCCAGCGCCGCGCCGGCGTCCGAAAAACAAAGGATCGCCGTTTTCATAACGTCGCCTCCCGGAATTCGGTGGGAAACGCCGGGTCGTAGAGGTGGGAGCGGGTGAAATCGCTTTTCAGGAACCCGCCCACCGTGATCAGCGCGGTTTTGGCGATACCGTTTTCCCGGGCGGTCTGTTCCAGCGTCGCCACCGTACAGAGGCATACCTTTTCTTCCGGCCAGCTGGCCTTGTAGATGATGGCGGCGGGGGTGTCCGGCGCATAGCCGCCCGCAAGCAGTTCCTCCGTCACCTTTGCGAGTAGTCCCGTGCTGAGGTAAAGTACCAGCGTAGAGCCGTGGGAAGCAAGCGTGCGCAGCCGCTCGGCCTCCGGCACCTCGGTTTTGCCGCTCACCCGCGTGATGATCACGGTCTGCGATACGTCCGGCAGCGTGTATTCGGTTTTCAGCGCCGCCGCCGCGCCGGAAAAGGCGCTCACCCCGGGGGTGATATCGTATGCGATCCCAAGACGGTCCCATTCGCGCATCTGCTCTCCGATTGCCCCGTAAAGAGAGGGGTCTCCGGTGTGGAGCCGGACGGTGGTTTTTCCTTCTTTTTCCGCCGCTTCGATCACTGCGTTAGTCTCCTCCAGCGTCATTTTCGCGCTGTCGTAGATCAGGCAGTCCTTTTTGGCGTAGTCCAGCAGCGCCGGGTTCACCAGCGAACCGGCGTAGACGATCACGTCCGCCTCTTCCAGCAGCTTTTTGCCCCGTAGGGTGATGAGGTCCGGCGCGCCGCAACCGGCGCCGACGATGTGTACCATATCAGTAATCCTCTTTTATCATATTCAGAAGCGCGTCCGCGTTTTCGGTTTTGCCCAGTACGCCGTACACGTTTGAAAACGTGACGGCCCCCACAAACATCTGTCCGGCGCGGTTCGTAAGATAGAAATGTATCTTTTGCATAACGCTTTCCATGACCCGTCTGCGCAAACCGGCTTCATCCAGCAGCCGCAGCATGTCGTCCGTCATGGCGCTGTCCATGATCCCGGCAATCGTTTCCGCGTCCGCCCCGCAAAGGCCTGCGTGTGCGGCGAAGATCTCGGCGCGGCAGTCGCCATAGCGGGAATGGGTGTTGAAGACGCCACCCGAGAGCTTAATCAGCTTGCCGATATGCCCTACCAGCAGGGCCGACGTAAAGCCCGCTTCACCCGCCAGCCGGAAGGCGTCGCCGATGAAGTTGGAGGTCATCACGGCATTGGTGGGATCGATGCCCAGCGTGTTTTTGATATAATCCGCGCCATAGTTGCCGGGGGTAAACAGCACGGCTGTATGCCCCGCCGCCCGGCGGACCGAGAGCTCGGTACGGATGGTCTCCACCACGGCGTCGTCGCTCATGGGTTCCACAATGCCGGTGGTGCCCAGCACCGAAAGCCCGCCTACGATGCCCAGCCGCGGGTTGAAGGTTTTTTTTGCCAGCTCCACGCCCTGCGGCGCATAGATCAGCACGTTCAGCCCGCCGGCAAAGCCGTTTTCTTCGATAACAGCGCGGAGCTCTTCCGTGATCATACGGCGGGGCGTAGAATTGATGGCGGCGTTGCCAACGGGTTGATCAAGCCCGGGTTTTGTGACGCGGCCGATACCGATGCCCCCGTCGATGGCGATCTCGCCGTGTCTGCTCGTTTTTGTGACTTTGGCGTATACGGTCATACCGTTGGTCACGTCCGGGTCGTCGCCGCTGTCTTTGACGATCCCACAGGAAACAAAATCGTCCCCCCGTTCGATCTCACGCACTTCCAGCGTCAGCCCCACCCCGGCGGGGGTCAGCAGCCAGACGCTTTTCAGCGCCGTTTCCTCCAGCAGCATGATCGCCGCCGCTTTGGCCGCGGCCGCCGCGCAGGAGCCGGTGGTATAGCCCCGGCGCATTTTTTTGCCGTCTTTCGTAATAAAGCTGTCCATCATCTTGTGATCTGGTACATAAGGGCGTTGACGATGGCCGCCGCCACGTTGGAACCGCCTTTGCGCCCCTTTGCGACGATATAGGGCACGTCCGCCTGCATGATGGCGTCTTTGGATTCAAGAATGTTCACAAAGCCCACCGGTACCCCGATCACCAGCGCGGGCTTCACTCTGCCCTCGTCAATCAGCTCTTTCAGCCGCAGCAGCGCGGTGGGGGCGTTGCCGATCACATAGATCGTCTCCCCGGGGAGGGAGGCGGCCTTTTCCATAGAGGCAACCGCACGGGTACAACCGCATTCTTTCGCGGTTTGGGCCACATCCGGGTCGCTCATAAAACATGCGATCTCAACGCCAAGCTTTCCGGCGGCAGCTTTATTGATACCGGCCTTCGCCATCTGCGTGTCGGTCACGATGCGGCAGCCCCGTTTCAGCGCCGAAAGCGCCTTTGCCACGGCGTTTTCGGAAAATGCCAGGTTTTCGGCATAATCGAAATCGGCGGTGCAGTGGATCACGCGCTTCACTACGGCTTTGTTCTCTTCCGGGATGGGAAAGGGAAGCTCGCTTTCGATGATCTCCATACTGCGGGCTTCAATGGCGTTCGGTTCGTGGATGATCATGTTCGGTTCTCCTTGTAATTAAGGCATTTTCGGTAAAAGGTTTCGGCGGCTGCCGTATTGGCAGGCAGAAACAGATGGGGATACCCGGCGTAGAGCGTGGGTGTGGAAACGACGCAGTCCCACGTTTTTCCGTTGGGCTTTACGGCGGTAAAGCTTTCGCCGTTGTCGGTGGAATCGTAATAGTGGAACTCATGCCCCTTCAGTACCGTTTCAGCGGGGCTGAACAGGTTCTCCGTTTTCGCGGTGAGGTTCACGTAGCCGAAACGCACCAGCTTTCCGGCGTTGGCGCTTTCGTGGGGCAGCGCGCCGCACATGGCGCGGCCCTCCAGCGTTTTTCCCAGGTATTGGAATCCGCCGCATTCGGCGACGGTGGGCATGCCGGAACGCACCGCCCGGCAAACGCTTTCTTTGGCAGCGGTATTCTTCTCAAGCTGCTGCGCGTATAATTCCGGATATCCGCCGCCCAGCAGCAGCCCGGCTACGTCCGCCGGTACCGGTTCGTTTTGCAGCGGCGAGAAAAATTTGAGTTGGGCGCCCATGGTTTCAAGCAGGCGCAGGGTGTCTTTATAATAGAAGCAGAAGGCGGAGTCCTTTGCGACGGCGATTTTGACAGCGTCAAAACGAGGGATCTGCGGCGGCTGATAAGCAATATCCGCCGCAGCGGCTGCAATGGAAAGCAGCCGGTCAAGGTCGATCGTTTCGCTGCAAAGGTCTGCCACCGCGTTGATTTTTTCGTTCAGGTCGGCGATCTCTCCGGCGGTCACAAGCCCCAGATGCCGGGAGGGAATGGCGTACTTATCCGAAAACGCGGGGATATACCCGACGGGCTGAACCCTGTCCCCGAAGCGGCTGTGCATCAGCTTTGTGAGATACGCGTAAGTGCCGCCGGTGATACGGTTGAACAACACGCCCCGGATGCGGCTGTTTTCTTTGTATTGCAAAAAGCCTTCGATCTGCGCCAGCAGCGAGGCGGAGGCCCCTTTGCCGTCGATCACGAGGATCACAGGGGAATCCGTTTTTTTTGCTACGGTAAAGGTACTGTTGTCCGTGCCGTCTTCGCCCGTGCCGTCGTAATAGCCCATCACGCCCTCGATCACGGTGAGGTCTTCTCCGGCGTTTTCGCAGAGCAGGCGGCGCAGCAGCGCCCCGTCGCAGAAGAAGGGGTCCAGATTGGCGGAGGGCACGCCAAGCACGGCGGTGTGGAACATGGGGTCGATGTAATCCGGCCCGCATTTGCAGGCGTTTACCTTGACGCTCCTGCGTTTCAGGAGCGTAAGGACCGTGCAAACGGCCGTGGTCTTTCCGCTTCCGCTGGAGGTTCCGGCGATCATTATACGCGGTACGTTCATAACGTCACCTCCGACAACTCGCCGACCGTGCGCAGTATCCGTTTGTTTTGTTTCGCCGCATAGGAAATCAGCTCGCCGTTGGCGCGATTGTATTCTCCCATGGGGCAGCCGCAGTCAATCACGGTATTGACCGCGTCGATCTGTCGTTTTGCCGCTTCGGTCTGCTCTGTTCCGACCGGCATAAAAGCGGCGCATGAAATCACGGCCTGCGCCAGCGCGGCGGCCACGGGGTAGTCGATATCGTTTTCCGGCAGAATACCGGCCGCGAAGGGAAAGCCTTTCTTTTGCAGCGCCCGGTAAAACGGAACGCCGTATCCCGCGCCGCCGATCACAAAGCAGCGAGGTTCCCCCTGCGGTTTTTTAAGTTCAACGGCGCCTGTCAAAGAGTGAAAGGAGCCGTGTTTGATGTCAAACAGAGAAGTGATAAAATCGTCGCGGAAGATTGCTTCCGGCGGGCCGTACCCGGCGATGGCGTCGCCCTTGACGCAGACGAGCTTATCCGATATTTTTTCGGCCAGATCGATCTCGTGCAAGCTCATTACCACCGCAATGCCCTGCTCCCTCGCCATGGTCCGCAGGATCTCCAGCAGTTCGATTTTGTGCTTCACGTCCAGGTAAGAGGTGGGCTCGTCCAGCACGATGATCTCCGGCTCCTGACAGATGGCGCGGGCAAGCAGCACGCGCTGGCGCTGTCCGTCGCTGACGGTGGCAATCTCCTGTTCGGCGATTTCTTCCGCGTGTACGGCGGCAAGAGCTTTATTCACGATCTCCCGGTCGTGCGGGGTGAGCCTGCCGAAGCTGCCGGTATAGGGATAGCGCCCCGCTTCGGCAAATTCGCGGCAGGTCATCAGCTCCGGACGGATGCGGTCCGTCAGCACCACGGCCAGCTTCGTGGCGAAGCTTTTGCCATCCAGCGCGCGGCTGTTTTGTCCGTCGATATACACCGTGCCGGAGATGGCCGCCAGATGCCGTGTGATGCTTTTGAGAATCGTGGTTTTACCTGCGCCGTTGGGGCCGATCAGCGTCAGGATCTCCCCCGGCCGCAGGGCGAAGGCGATATCGGAGATCAGCGGCCTGCCGTGATAGCCGACGCTGAGACCATCCAGTTCCAGTTTATTCACAGTCGTGTTGCCGTCAGTTTTCACGTTTTGCCCTCCTTGATACCATCAGCCAGATGACGATGGGCGCGCCTACGGCGCTGGTCACGGTGCCGATGGAAAGCTCCGTGGGGGCAAAGGCCGTGCGGGCGATCAGATCGCAGAGCATGCAGAACACCGCGCCGCCGAGGAAGCACGCGGGGATCAGCAAGGCAGGCTTGCTCGTCTTCAGCGTCATGCGGGCGATATGGGGCACGGCAACGCCCACAAAGGAGATGGGGCCCGCAAAGGCCACGACACAGGCCGAAAGCACGCTGGAAAGCAGGATCAGCAGCACACGGAATCCGCGCACGTTCACCCCCACGCTCTGGGCGTAGCCCTCGCCCAGCGCAAACACGGAGATGGGTTTTGACAGCAGAAAAACAATCAGCGCCGTGGGCAGCGCCACAGCGGCTGCGGCGCCAACGTCTGACCACGAAGCGGCGGAAAAACTGCCGTGGGACCAGTGGGTCAGGTTGACGATATCCGCCTCGTTCGCGAAGTTGATCAAAAACTCCGTCACCGCGGAGCATATATAGCTGATCATAATACCGATCACCAGCAGCACGGACATATTTTTGATTTTTCCCGCAAAGGCCAGCACGATCCCCATCGAAAGCATGGAGCCGAGAAAGGCGGCGATCACCGTGAGCCATACGGGGATAAAAGGCAGCAGGCCGCTGAGCGCAATGGTGACCACCGCAAGGAACATCTTCGCGCCGGAGGAGATGCCCAGCACGAAGGGCCCCGCGATAGGGTTGCGGAAAAAGGTTTGCAGCAGAAAGCCCGCCAAAGACAGCGCGCCGCCCAGCACCGCCGCCAGCAGCAGCCGGGGCAGTCGGATCTTCCATATGATGCTGTAAGCCGTCGGGTCGGCCGTTTCCCTGCGCAGCAGAATCTCAGTGATCTCCCGCAGCGAGATCGAAACGCTGCCGGTGTTCACGTTCCAAAGAACCGCGACGCAGAACAGCAAAAGCAGCGCCGCGAACACCAACGCGTACCGGAGGGTTTTCTTTCCGTGTTCTTCCATCAATAGCGTCAGTCCTGTTACTGAATATTTATTTTAACCGATAGAAAAACGGGACTTCGTCCAGTTGTTTTTCGGTATCGGAGAAGATGCGATGCAGGCTTTGGATCATCTGACCCAGAGCGGTGGTCTCCTGGTACATGCTCTTTGTGGTGCACCAGACCTGCCCGTTCTGAACAGCCTTGAAATCCTTCAGCAGGTCATGCTTTTGCAGCAGATCGTCAAGCGTGGAAAGGCTGTCCGCGATGGTCGCGTTGTAAATGAGGATATCCGCGTCCTTTGCCGCGGCGTAAAAGGTTTCCATCTCCAGCGTCACGGTGGAGGTTTTGGAGGTGGGGTCGCCAAGGTCCCGGAAGGCGTATTCGCCCCCGGCCAGGCCGATCATTTTACTCACGTAATCGCCCGTGCGGCGGGCCACCACGCGGCCGGTGGTGCCGATATAGAAAAACGCCACGGTTTTTCCGGTCGCTTCTTCCTGTTCCACGTCCCGCAGAAGGCCGACCTGCTCCCGGAAGATCTCATCCGCTTTTTCTTCTTCATCCAGCAGCGCGCCGTACAGCCGGATCCATTCCGCCCGGCCCAGCGGGTGCGTCTCGTTGCTGGATTGGTCCGTCAGCACCGGGATGCCGAGGCGTTCAAGCTGGTCCTTCACCTCCGTCGCGTGGCCGATCATCATGGATTCGATGGCAAGAGAAGTGTTCTCCGCCAGCAGCAGCTCATAATCCGGCTCGCTGTATTTGCCCGCGTAGAGGATCCGCCCCTCCCGCATAGCCGTCCGGGCGTTTTCCACATACCACCCGTCCTCCTTTGTGCCGGAAAGGCGGATGGCGTCCAGCCGGTCCAGTGCGTCAAACAGGCACATGGCCGAGGTGGCGGCAAGATAAATATTCTGAATGGGTTGAAATAACGGAGTGATCGTTTCATCCAGTCCGGCCGGCGGTTCGGCGCCCTCCGGCACGGTCAGAAAGCGGCTGCCGTCCCCAAGCGTTATCAGTTTATAGCCGCCCTCATAGTAATCCACGGAGAACTGCTCCGCGAAATCGAGCTCCATGCGGTCTGTCACATGGAGCCCGGAAAAACGCACCGAACCCGGCCGCTTTGCGCAGCCGGGAAGCGTTGCGATCAGTAATACGAGAATCATCCCCAGGGGGAGAAGTCGTTTTTTGCTCATTTTTCAGTCAACGTAGCGCCGTCAAAATGCAGCACGTATTCGATCAGATGCGGTTCGCTCATGGCGGTGGTCAGCGCCTGCACGGTGATATCCGTATCGGGCGTTACCGGGATCAGGAAGGTGGAATTGCCCTCCGTGTTGACGGGATCATACTGTACGCCGTCCACGGTCATGTACTCGTAGTGAGAGCTGCTCCACACGATCTCCGCCGTGTAATTGCCGTTTTCCACGGTGATATTGGCAGGGGAGTTGACGGAGGCTTTGCCGCTGCCGCCCGTCATGGTCACTTCCATGGTGTATGCGCCGTCGGCGACGGTTTTGACCGCGTTGGAGACGGAGACCTTGTGGTCATACCAGACGCCCTTGGTTCCGACCAGCGCGCAGTCGAATTCCTTGTCCAGATAGGGTACGGGAATATCGAAGCCGTAGACCTCTTCGGTCTCGCCGTCGTCATAGGTGACGGTATCGGTGGTAGGCTGCAGCAGCACGGCGCCCTCCTTCTGCGCGTCCTCGGCAGTGCCGGGGAACAGGTTGACCGTGTTTTTGGAGGGCAGCGAGATATGGATCGTCATCTGTCCGTCCTTCACGGTGAGCACGCCCTTGCCGTGGTGCGCCTCGTTCACGTGGAACATACTGCCGTCGGTTTTGAAATCGGCGGAATAGGTGCCGTCTGGCAGCGCGGCTGCCACGGGAGCGGCATCCGTCCCCGTGGTCTGCGCCTCGTCGGGCGTTACCGTATCAATGGCCGGCGCCTGACCCCTGCCGCAGGCGGCAAGAGCCAGACACACGATAAGAAGGAGAAATGAAAAAGCGTATTTTTTCATTGCGATCACACTTTCTTATCAATCATTACGCAAGCGTATCGATGGCGGCCTGCGCGTGGGCGACGTAGAGCGCCTGCACGTCGGCGATGCGGCCAAGCCCCGCGATCTGCGTATCGACCGTCTCGAATTTGCCGGAGGCTTTGAACATGCTGACCCAGCTGTCCTCTTCCTCGCCGGCCATATCGTTATTGGCGTGGTCGCCGGCAACCACCATCAGGGGACGGAGAACGACCTTGGTGTAACCGGCTTCTGCGACAGCCTTGATGACCTCTTCGCAGGCGGTCTCTTCAGGTTCGCCCTCCACGGTGCCGATGAATACGTTCTTGTAGCCGAGGTCCTTCATCTGGGACTGCATCTGGGAATAGGTGACCTTGGCGCTGTGAGCGGTGCCGTGGCCCATGAACACGAAAGCGGTCTTGCCTTCGTCGGCGGCGGTCTGATCCGCGTAGTCGGCAGCGGCGACGGCTTCGGCGGTGATCGCCTTGGCGACGGTTTCCTTATCGGTGTTGACGGCGGAAGCGTCAGCGCCTACTTCGCCGAGAAGGGGCTCGGAGATCACGATGGTGTCGATCTTATCCTTGTAAGCGTCGGCGGCGGCAACCATCTCGTCGTATTCCGCGCCGTGCATCAGGTGGGTGGGCTGAATAACCAGCGTCTTCACGCCGTTGGCGACGGCGCGGTCAAGGGCCTGCTCCATGTTGTCGATCTTCTCACCGTCGCGGGCCTGTACGTGGTTGATGATGATCTGCGCGGTGAAGGCTCTGCGCACGGACCAATCCGGGAAGGCGGCCTGAAGGGCGTCCTCAACGCCCTTGATGTCGGTGGCGCGGCTCTCGTTGAAGGAGGTGCCGAAGCTCACCACCAGCAGCTCTTTCTCACCGATCTCATCCGCGTTGCGGGGATCGTCAAGGGAAGCGTCGCCGGTGTCTCTGCCGAAGTAATCGGGGTCGGCCTCTTCGCCTTCCACCAGTTCCTTCTGCGCGTCGGTCAGCGCGTCCCACGCGGCCTTGGCGGCGGCACACTGCTCATCGGTGTTTTCGTTTCTTTCCTGTACGTAAATGGCGTCGATCAGCGCGGCCACTTCGTCTGCGGCGGCCTTATCGGCGTCAGCGGGCTCCGCATCGGGCGTTGCGTCCGTCGCGGTGTTGGCGTCGGTGTCAGTGTTTGTCGGTTCGGTCTTTCCGGTGCAGCTCGCAAGTGCAAATACCATACACAGTGCCAGCACGACGGACAGAACTTTCAGGGTTACTTTCATTTCAATGTTCCTCCTGTTTTTCCCTTTGCGGGATGAATTAAAAAAGAAGACTGCAAATAATTCTGCCCGCACAGAGAGTAAAAGGAACAAAAGCGTTCTCTTTTTTTGCTTCTGACCGGCAAAACGGCTTGCACTCTTCTCACCAAAGACGTGTGAAACCCAAAAATACGGCAGAATCCCTGACTTATGAACATACGACTGACAGGCAACGGAAAACAGAAAAAACCTTTCTTCCGAACGCTGTCCTTTGTGTTCAAATACAGTAATGGTGGTTGCTCCGGATTCGAACCGGATTCTCTTTTACATCTACTCAGCTAACAACTTTTCAAACCGTATTCTTGCAGCAGTATTCAATTTTCTTTCGTATTATAATCCAGTGTTCCGTATTTGTCAAGTTTTCAGGATACCGGTTTTCCTTATCTTGAATAAAAAAGAGTATTCTTTCAGCTGCGCAGCGCTTTATTTCGGATGAGCCTCCCCGGGGGCGCGCCGGAATTTCACTGCGACATACGTAAGACGCCTTGTATGCAACATAAGTAAGACGCCTTATATACCTTGACCGTCGGCAGGATCGGGAGCAGGAGCATATCCGCATTAGGGCTTTTTGGTCAACGTCCTTCGCAAGCCACGTATAGAACTGTTCGTGTAATTGAAACATCTCGTCCGGCGCTTTCATCGCGTGCTGATACATGAACCGATCTCCGAAGCCGCTCCGGAACACGAACCCCAGAACGAAGCCCACCAACGGGACAGGCAGATAGCGGAACGCCTGCATTTTTCCCGGGGACAAGCGAATTTTTCGCGCGGCGATCGCGCTGAAGTTATCCCGGATCTGCTTAGCGGTTTTTCGCATAAGCACAGCGTCTTTTCCGGCGTTTCCGGGATCCGCCGCCGCATAATACGCGTCGGCGAGCGGCACGACCATGGCCAGATGGCAGAGTTGCCAGGCGTGCATATCTGCCACGACCGCGCAGGGGATCTTTGCCTTCCAGAAAACGCGGGCAAGCGCTTTTTCTGTTCCGTCTGTTTTCCCGAAGGTGGTGGGCTGGATCAGGCGCGGCGTCAGAGCTGCGTCCAGCACGTTCCCGTCAAAGCCGCCGCCCGCGCCGGGAAAGGCCGGAATGATCCGTCCCTTTCCACAGACAGTTTCCCACTGATCGTAAGTTTCCAGCGAATTGACCATGGTGACGATACGCGGGCTGCAATTGGCGCTCAGTTCCTGCAGCGCCGTATGGAGCTGGTTTTCCCGGACGGTCAGAAAGATGAAATCATAGCGATCGTCCGGCGCGAGCTCTGACAGCACTTTTACCGGCGCCGTCAGTATTTTTCCTTTATACCGGTACCGCAGACCTTCCCGCGACAAGACCTCCAATCTTTTGCCCCGTGCGTACACTGATACGTCGAAGCCCGCCTCCGCCAACAAAGCGCCGTAAAAGGAGCCGATCACACCGGCGCCGTAAATCAAAATGCGCATATTTACATACTCCAGCTATAAAAAATCTTCTTCATTACCGCCACAGCGCAGGGCACGCGTCCGTCGGCAAAGGTGACGGCAACGTCCCTGTACCCCGCCTCCAGAAAGAACTGCCGGTAGGTTTCCACGGTAAATTCCCGCTTAAAATCCGCCCCGGCCTTTCCCACGACGGAAGCGAAAGCGCTGGTGTCGCCCTTTTTATCCCTGTTCATATAGGTGGGGATGATCAGCGTGCCGCCGGGCTTTACCACGCGGTCGAGCTCTTTGAGCGCCGTGAGGGGGGTATCCAGCAGATGAATCACGTTCCCGGCCACCGCTTTATCGAAGCTGCCGTCGGGGAAGGGGAGCGCCGTGATATCCGCTTGAGCGAAGGTTATATTCCCAAACCCGGCGCAGTTTTTCTTTGCCTTTTTCAGCATTTTCGGCGAGAAGTCCGTCGCTGTAAGTTCTTTGCATTTAGGCGCGATCACCCCCGAAAGCATGCCCGTACCGCAGGCGCATTCGAGGACGGTATCCACGCAACCGATCTGCCCGGCGACGATCTCCTTGAGCCGTTTGTGCGTTTTGGCGTTGACGACCTTCACAAACACGTCGTATACGCCCGCCACGTTATCCCAGAACATTCTCTTTCCCTCTTTTCAGATGATAATTTCAAAAATCAGCACGACCAACCCTGCGACGACGGCGGCGCCGGCGATCCAGATCACCGTCAGGAGCCCGCGCTTTTTCAGCACCTCTTTCCACGTCTGCACGTAGGGGACATCCTCGCATCCCGGCAGGATCCAAAATTTGCTGAATCCGACCCAGATCTTGTCGATCACGATCCCGTCGTACCAGTTCATCACCTCCAGAAACAGCAGCGCCTGCAGGTACGCTTTCCCGAAGGTACGCACGCCGTTCCACAGTCCGATGACCAGCAAAAGAGAAATCGTCAGCACCAGAAAAAACGGGATCATAAACCGTTTTCTCTTTTTTGCCATAGATTCCCGGTCGGTAAGTCCGATGGCGAACGCGCGCTCCTGTACGGGCTTGGGGTAAAAATACAGACCGTTCAGGGCGTTGTTCCCCACACCGAACTTCACCAGCAGCGTAAACAGCCCGCAGAACAGGATCAGCTGCAATACGATCATCATGCAGTTTCACCTCCGGGTAGTTTTTTCTTCACGCTGCGCCAAAGCCCGTTTTCTGCAGTTATGCGTTCATACTGCGCCGCCAGCGGGTGTTTGTCGCCTACGATGCAGTAGTCGCAGCATTCGGAGGTCAGGCACGTGCCCTCCCGGATGAGAGAAGCGTGGATCGCGTTAATGGCGAGGTGGTCGCAGTTGCACATGAGCGGCAGGGCGTCTTCCATATGGTGGCGCTTGGCGAACTCCGCGTTCGGGCACTGGGTAAAGCTGTAGCGGATGATCCCGGTTTCTTTGTCGTATGCGCAAGACCCCATACGGAAGGACGCGGGAAAGCGTTCGATCTCCTTTACCCGGATATCATTCGCCTTTTGGAAGATCCTGCTTGCCAACCGGTTATCGAACCTGCGGTTCAGATCAAAAACTTTTCCGAGCGTATCGAACGCGCCGAAAAAGCAGGCGTATATTTCCCGCTGGATCAGCTCCCGCGGCGGTTTTTTCTCCGCGATTCCATACCAAGCGAAAATCAGAATGGGATCATAGATGCTGGTGGTGATCTTCAGGTCTTTGAGCGCCGGTTCGTCCTTCAGGAATTCGCAGTATTGCAGCTGCACCTTCTCCCAGACTTCTGCCGCTTCTTTTTCGTCATAACAGCGCCGCAGCAGGCTCTGCGCGCACTTTTTGGCGTTTTTGGTATAGACCGCGTGTTGCCCCCGGTCAAAGGGCAGCTCGTTTTCTTTCATATCCGTTCCTCTTTACACGCGCCACTGCGCGCTTTGCGCCTGCAGGTCCGCCATACGGCGGAAGAGCCCCTTGGGATTAGCGTACAGCTCCTTCGGCGAACCGGTTTCGTCCACCCTGCCGTTTTCCAGCACGACGATCTTGTCCGCCGCTTCCACCGTGCGCATCCGATGGGCGATGACCAGCACGGTCTTGCCCTGAAGCAGCCGGGAAAGGGCGCCCTGCACCTTCGTTTCGTTTTCCACGTCCAGCGAAGCCGTCGCCTCGTCCAGCAGCACGATGGGGGCGTTTTTCAGCAGCGCGCGGGCGATGGAGATCCGTTGCCGCTCGCCGCCGGAGAGCTTGACGCCGTTTTCGCCGATGGGAGTACGGTAGCCCTCTGGCATCTTCATCACAAACTCGTCGCAGTTGGCCGCCTTTGCCGCGGCCAGCACCTCTTCGTCCGTCGCACCGTGTTTGCCGAGGCGTATGTTTTCCATCACGGTATCGTCAAAGAGCACCACGTCCTGAAACACCATGGCGTAATCGGTGAGCAGCACCTCCGGGTCGACGGTGGAAATATCCACGC